>CAYZMZ010000129.1:0-6405 GCA_964479655.1 uncultured Planctomycetaceae bacterium | reverse complement strand
ATACGAAAAGGTACAGGAAGAACGCAAAAGACGGGACGCGTTGCTGAATCCAACCGCCTTGGCCAGTTTTTCCATGGGGATATGCGAATTTTGGAGCAAGTCCATAGCCTTGTTCATTTGTACAATGGCAATTTCGTCATGTACTGTTCTGTTTACCATTTTAAGAAATCGGCGTTCCAGCAATCGTCTGGAAATATCCATACTATCGCAAATATCCTGAACGGTAATTCCCAAGCACCCGTTTAGATGGATATAATGCAAAGCCTTTTTAATAATCGGATCATCAAAATTCCAAAAATCAGTAGACTGTCTTTCGACAATTCCCAAGGGGGGGATAATCATGGATTTGCGGGGAGGCGGATTGCCGTCCATCAAACTTTCCAGCAAAACAGCAGCCTCGTATCCCGCTCGCTCGGTATTTTGAGCGACACTGGTTAGAGGAACCGGTGATAATCGGCATTGAACTTCATCGTTGTTTACCCCGATTACACTTACGTCTTCCGGAACCGGAATATCAAGCCGTAAACAGGCTTGGACGATGTAAACGCCAACCAAATCATAGCAAGCCATAATCCCGATTGGTTTAGGAAGCTGTTCCAGCCACATGCCTAATTCGCCCCGCGGCTGAGAGGAAGCAATTGATAATCCATCTTCCGGTAAATCAAATTCATAAAACTCGGTTTGTTTTCCAATCGCGTTGATAAAAGCGGTTTTGCGTTTCTCGGAAAATTTACGATTTTTAATTCCCACGTAGGCAAAACGGGGGAGTTTATGAGATTGCAAATGTTTGGCTGCCAGCTTGGAAACACCAACGTAATCGGGATAGATGGTCGGTACGCCGGGCAAACGATTTTCGCCCAAATCGACGACTCTTGCTCCCGAGGCGACGGCCAGCTTGGCTATTTGCGGGTCTTTAGAGCGGACGATTACGCCATCTCCACGCCAGTTTTTCAGCCAAGCAGGGATTGGACTGTCTAAAGCTCGTTCTTCGTAGGAGATGTTCCAATTGCCTTTTTCGTAAACATACTCGGTAATTCCGCGAGTAATACCCAATGAATACGAATTGGCGGTTTCCGTTAAAATTGCGACGTTGTAACGCATGAAATCTAATTCCTGTTTTTAAAAATTTTTTGGACGACCCATAATTACGATAATTATACAACTTTTTATTGATTTGGAAACCCATGTTTTATGAAATTTGTCGATTTTTATTAAAATGTCAGTAAAATATCCTATTTTTGAATAGTTTTTATTGATTATTTTCAAAAGGTAACAAATTTAAATAAAAATTTAAAATTTTTTTGTTTTAGGGGTTGCATTTCTTTTGAGAATCGTTCATAATAGCAAAAGTTAAGCAAGTGCTGCCTTTTTATTTTGAGGTATCACTTGTTCCTGCCTGGACAATAGTTTGTCATTTATCCTATCCCCCCTACAATGGAGAATTTTATGAACACCTCACGCAGAGATTTTCTCAAGACGTCTTCAGTCCTTACCGCGTCAGCAGCGGTACTTTCCCTTAATATTGCCAAAGTCGCGCATGCAGAAGGCACCAGCGAAACGATTAAAGCTGTCGTAGTTGGCTGCGGCGGTCGAGGCCGCGGAGCCGCTCAAAACTTTTTGACTTGTCCCAATACTCAGATTATCGCCTGTGCAGACGCGTTTCCCGATAACGCCAAAGGTTCTGCCAACGCATGGAAACTGCCGGAAGAAGCTATCTTCTCTGGATTCGACGGCTATAAAAAAGCGATGGATTACGCCTACGAAAACGGCGCGCGCTATGCAATTTTGGCTACCCCTCCTGGATTCCGTCCGATTCATTATAAATACGCCATTGAAAAAGGCTTCAACGTCTTTATGGAAAAACCCTGCTGTGTAGACGCTCCCGGCTTCAAAATGCTTATGGAAGTTAATAAAATCGCCGATGAGAAAAATCTGAAAGTCGGTGTTGGCTTGCAGCGGCATCATCAAGGCGGATACGAAGCAGGATTTGAGGAAATCTGCGGCGACGATCCCAAGTACGGCGATTTGTTATATGCCAGCGTTTATTGGAACGGCGGAGGCGTTTGGGTACGCGGGCGAAACGAAAAACAAACTGAAATGGATTACCAGATGAGAAACTGGTATTACTTCAACTGGCTCTGCGGCGATAACATTTGTGAACAGCATGTTCACAATCTCGATGTCGGAAACTGGTTCTTGGGCAAGGGCGATAAAATGTATCACCCGGTTTCTGCCAACGCTATGGGCGGACGAGAAGTACGTAAGAATAACGTTAATTTCGGCGAAATTTTTGATCATCATTTCGTTGAGTTTACCTATGCCAACGGACAGAAAATGTACTCTCAATGCCGTCATATTCCCGGAGCTTGGAGCAACGTCAGCGAATTTGTTTGCGGTACCAAGGGCAAGGGTTCCGTTACGGGACGTAAAGGACGCGCTGGTAATCCTTATGATAACGAACATCAAGACTTGGTCAGTGCCATTCGTGAAGGCAAGCCCTACAATGAAGGCTGGTACGCTGCGCATTCCTGCATGATCGCCGTACTGGGTCGTATGGCTTCTTATTCCGGGCAGGTTGTTTCCTGGGATGATGCCGTTAATAAAGGTCCCGCTTTAATGATTTACGAAAATCATGATCAGCTTACCATGGATTCTCCCGCTCCCGTTCAGCCGAACGGAAAAGGCGGACCGGAACCGTATAATATCGCTATTCCCGGTCGAACCAATCCGTTTGCCGGAAATAACTTTGTGTGATTTTATATTTAGATAACTTCTAAATTTTGTGAGTGCGTCAGCTTGCTGGCGCACTCACTGTTTTTTATGTTCCGCAGAATACGCGGATAGACGCAGATAGACGGATTTAAAGTCAAATTTACGGGAAGGCATGCCCCCGAGCCGGAGGCTGTCGGGCTACCACCCGTTGCCGAAAAGTTGGTTGGGGGTTATTCTGGTCGATTTTACGGGAAGACACGAAGACACGAAGGAGCACGAAGAGAGGGATATAAGGATAGGTTTTGAATACCGTAAGTTTTTCGTCCTGTTTGCAACCCCAAACGATTGTAGATACAATTTTGGGTGCCCCCAACCGCTACGCAGTTGAACTGACCGGGTTACGACTTCGATCCGGCGGATCGCGATTGAGTGAATCGCGCTGATTTAGAATACCGCTTGATTTGGGACTGGGATCTTAACCTCTTTAGAGGTTTCTCGTTTGGTAGTAAACGGTTTTTCTTTAATATGATTTGAGCGAATCTTTCCCGTACGCAGCCAGCCGAAGGCTGGCTGCGTACGGGAAAGATTCGCGACTAAAGAGAGGTGAGCGAGGCTTTCTACCTCACGTCGCTCTCTATGGGAGCGGGATTATTTTTTTCGTACGTTCTACCTCTCGTCGCTCCCTCCGGGAGCGATGCGGTTCGATGATTTTGCGTTGTTTTTTCCCGTGTGTTTCACGCACGGCTATGAACATTCAACCGCTACGCGGTTGGGGAGCAAGCGGTATTCAAAATCGAACGGCGTTCAGCGGACGAGGACGTCCGCAGAAAGGCGAGGACGCCTTACCTCCGCATATACTTCTGTCCTATGCGGTATTCAATAATCAATCCTGGTAACCCTAATTACGGCGCAAGCGCCTTCATTACGGGCTTGCGTGCTCTTTCGTATCTTTCCGTTATTTTTCTTGTTTTACAGGATACGATCCGGCACAATTCATCAATCCGTCCTCCGTACCGGCTCTGATTTGTGTCTATCGTTCGTCAAGGCGGTAAGCAATCGGAGAATATCGTCGCGCTGGATTTATTTCTTTGTCTTCATACCGCCGATAATCGTAATTCGTCCGTCTGTTACCGGACTTAACGGCTCCTTTTGTCGGGATAAAACATCGACAATCGCTTCGTTTACTAAAACAGCCGTATCCAGAAAATCAGTAGACTTTTCAAAAATCGTATAGCCGTCTCCGCCACTGTACATATAACTATTAGTTGCAATTCGATAGATTTTGTTTTCATCGACCGGCTTGCCGTTGATAAGTAAATTGGACAGCGTTCCATTTCCTTGCAAATCGTAGGAAATAGTATACCGAACCGAACGGGAAACCTGCGCGAACCCGCCTGCCGTCTGGCGAATTGAGGCGACAAATTCAAACAGACTTTTTACTTGGCGTCCTGTCATTGAACAAATAACCACCGTATTATTGAAAGGAAGCGAGGTTTCTATATCGCCATGGGTTATCTCTCCTTTCGGCAAGCCGGCACGAAAAACGCCGCCGTTGTTGATTGTAAAATCGACGGGCATGTTTCTCTGCTGAAGAAATTCGGAAATCGCATCGCAAACCCAATCGCACCATGGATGTTCTTCGATTCGCGATTGCTTCTCATTTAAGATAAACTCCGCTGTTGTATGTCCGACAACCTGATTCAAAGACGCTTTTGCTTTATCGACGTACGGTTTGAGTAATTCTACAAATACCGGGTCGGGAGTAACGGCGTCGGTAATCGGATTGATCGACCAGGATTTTAACCGAACTGTTTTTTTACCGGAAGAATCGGTACAAACCGATAGAATCGCCTCGCCGAGGTACTGACCGTAGGCTTTGGCGGTTACAATGGGCGTTGCTGACGCCATAATCGGCTTGGTAATATACGAATGAGCATGTCCATCGATAATTAAATCGATGCCCGCGACCTTTTTCCCCAACTCGATAGACGTTATATGAGAATCGAACAGTTGCTTATCACCCAAATGGGTTACGGCAATAACAACATCGACTTTTTCTTTATTGCGTAACTGATCGACCATTTTTCTCGCCGCTTCTATTTCGTCGTCGGCAATAATATACTGTCCGGTTTTGGGAAGTAAATTTAATTGAGAAATGGTAATTCCGAATATTCCAACGCGAACGCCTTGAAATGACTTAATTATATAGGGCTTAACCAAAAAATCGCGCGTATCCTGTCTGCGAATATTAGCGCAGATAAACGGGAATTGTGCCATTTCTCTTTGATGGGTAAAAACGGATTCGGGAATATCGAACTCGTGATTCCCAATCGCAACGGCATCGTACTTCATGGCGTTGTAAGCCAGTATATCCGGCACCGCCTGAAACATGTTTGAAATTGCCATGCCGGTATTTATATCCCCGGCATCGAGGAGTAACACATTTTTGTACTTTTTACGGAGATTATTAATCATTGATGAACGTACAGCCAGCCCTCCACATGAATCAATACTGATTGTAGAACCATGATGGTCATTTGTATGCACAACAACAATTTCTACGCTCGAACCGGGAGTTTGTCCGCAGCCTTCCAAACTGCCCAGCAAGAGCAGCAATACAGTTACAAGTATCGAATAGAAGCACGGCTTTTTCATAATAATATTTCAGGATAAAGAAAAACAGGAATCATTCGTATCCCGAAACGAGTTTAAGCAGCGAATTGCAAACACTCATTTCTTCGCAAACAACCATTTCAGACCCGCTCGCTGAAGCGGCTTGATATTGAGCTGATACCGAACACGGCATAAAATGGAACTGTTCGGATTCAAATCGCGGCATGTTCTGACAATATTTAACGCCGTCATATCGTCTGGAATGGTTACAAAAATCGCCGACGCGGTTTCTATTCCCGCCCGGTATAATATGTCTGGTTTCGAGGCGTCCCCCGCAACGGCAACCAGTCCTTCCTGCGCGAATTTATATAAATTAATCGGACTGAAGTCGATAACACTTACGTTTTTCCCCATCGTTTCCAGCCGGGCGGCCAAATTCGTTCCGATATGCCCCGCGCCGATAACAATTACATGCTCTAAAGTTCTGTCGTCGAGAGCTTTTTGAATAGGTGATTTTTTGGATTCCACCGAAGACGGAATTTCTTTTTCCTTTGACGCCATCCGTAAGCCCGTATTAACCAAGTGAGGCGTTAAAACCAACGATGCAACGGAAACGAACAAAACCGTATTATAGGCATCGTAGGGAATCGCCCCTGCCGCGTAAGCTGAGGTGAGCAGCATAAACGCCAGTTCTCCAACCTGAGCAATACAGACTCCAAATCCCAACGCCGACCATTTCTGAAATCCGCAGCAGTACATCGCCGTTGCCGCGGCTATTGTTTTAAGCAGGATTACAATTGCCAATCCAGTTAGACATAAAATCGGCTTTTGCCATACGAAACCAAAGTCCATCAACATGCCTAGCGAAATGAAAAACATCGCAGAAAACGCTTCGCGAAACGGAGTAAACAGCGCGTCGATTTGAGCGGTTAAACGAGTATCACCCAGCAGCAAGCCGGCGGCCAACGCGCCTACAGAGGGCGTCAAGCCAAAATAAATCGCCAAATGGCATAGCCCCATCAATAACATCAAAACAAACAGAATTAGCAATTCTCTCGCCCGCATTTTAGCCAACATGGG
>CAYZMZ010000128.1:0-8383 GCA_964479655.1 uncultured Planctomycetaceae bacterium | reverse complement strand
AAAATTCTGGTCGGTGAAATTCGAGACTTGGAAACCGCTGAAATTGCGGTTCAGTCGTCTTTAACGGGGCACTTGGTGTTCAGTACCTTGCATACCAACGACGCCCCCAGTACCGTTACCCGATTGCGCGATATGGGGATTCCTCCCTTTTTGCTTACCGCTACTTTGGAAGCGGTTTTGGGACAGCGACTGGTACGAAGAGTTTGTTCAGACTGTAAAGAAGAAACTATGCCGACACAGGAACAATTGGTTAGTTTAGACTTGGGACCGGATGAAATTTTGGGTAAGAAATTCTATCGGGGACGCGGCTGTCAAACCTGCAACGGTTCTGGATTAAAGGGACGAACGGCTATTCATGAATTATTAATTATGAACGACCGGTTACGGGATATTATTAACGAAGGGGCGTCCACCGAAAAGATTCGAGACGTGGCCTTGCAGACCGGTTTACGTCCTTTGCGTGAATCCGGTTTAACGAAAATCTTCGCCGGTCTAACAACCGTCGACGAAGTTATTCGCGAAACCGTTATAGACTAACGTAAAAAGATACGGAAGAGAACCGTTTTCATTTGTATACGTTCCAATTTCGTTCGGAGTACGGGAGCTTGCTCCCGTTCTTAACCGCCCATAATTTCCGTAAATTTGAGAAAATAACGGGAAGACACGAAGAGGAATTATAAGGGTAGATTTTGAATACCGCTTGACCTCTTTGGAGCGAGGACGCCCCCGAGGCGGGGTTCCCTGTTGGGCTACCGCCCGTTGCCGAAAATTTGCTTATCGTTACAAATCCGCATATAGTTCCATCCAATGCGGTATTCAAACTCAGCCCTTGTAATTCTTCTTCGTACTCCTTCGTGCCTTCGCGCCTTCCCGTAAAATTGCCCCGAGTGCCTTCCCGTAAAATTGCCTTGAATAATACCAATCCTTTTTTACGGCAACCGGCGGTAGCCGAACCGCCTCCCCGGCACGGGGATTGCGTGCTCCTTCGGTAAATTCCAGCGTACTCTTATTCGCGTTCGATCATCGCACGCATTTCAGGGGTAATAATCAAAACTTCAAAATCTTTGAATTTCATCGTACAATCAGTACTGCCGTGCATTTGCAATCCCAGCTTTCCGCTCTTTTCGCATAGCGGATCGACAATATCTGAAGTATAATACCCGTTTAGTAACTGAACCAACCGATCTCCGCAAGCACAGGTTTCGGTTGTATTCCACGTATCGGTATGACGAAACTGCTCAACGAGTTTATCGTTGGATACAACCCAGCCGCGTCCAGGCGTTTTATCGCCCGCCGTATGCCACAAGGCGGAATCTTTACTGTTGTTGGCGATTTCGTTTTGGAAACCCTTCAGCAGCCACGGCGTATTCACTTCTTCGGCTCGGAAATACAACGCACTGTTTCCCCCGACCATAATATAAGATACTCTGGTCATAAAATCAGTATAATTATCATCGGTTACAACCAGTCCGTCCTTGTTTTCAGACTTCTTATGTTCACCGATTAATATTCCCTCATCGTTATCAAAATGCCATTCATCGGGAAGAACAAAATGTGCCTTGGATAATTGCAGTTTTCCATCGTCCCCTTTAACAAAAAACGGTTCCCATTTACTTTCACCGAGGTCTTTGATCCGTATATTTTTCCAAGCGACGGTACCTTTTTTTCCGGCGTGAATTTGTAATCCGATAAACCCTTTAAGCGTTTCGCCATCGAAAATATCCGCAACCCGATGTCCGTTAATCCAGGTTTTAATTGACGGTCCAACGCATTGAATTTCCGCTGTATTCCATTCGCCATTTTTGTAATTGTTTTTGGAATCATCAATTCGACTTTGCGGAGTAAAAGTATCAAACCAGATCACGCCGCATTTATGCCCGCGCCGTCCTTCGTCGTAGATTCTGCCAAGCGTATTGCCGGTTGGTTCCAGCTGGCATTGATAGCCGTAAACGCGTTGAACCTCTTTTTCCTGCCGCCATTGAGAACGGAATTGAACGCCCGAATCGCCGTCTTCGATAAATTTGAAATCCAGCTTGAGAATAAAATTACCCCATTCCTTCTCCGTGCACAAAAAGGAGTTATGGGGCGTATTCGGAACACACTGTCCGACAATACAACCTTCTTCAACGCTGTATTGAGCCGATCCGCCCCGTTTCACCCAGCCGGTTAAGTCTTTACCGTTAAAAATCGGGGTAAAGCCCGGTTCGTTGGTTTCAGCTGTTGCAAAGCTCCCTTGAGCGGCAATCATCACGATAGCTAAAAGAGACAATAAATGCTTCATAATTACCTTTCAAAAATTAAATAGTGTAAAAAAACATGGCTACACAAACACCTCTAACAACAACGTTTTCCTGATTAAAACAATAATTGTAAGAATACTTGTTTATTAGGGTTCATGGCGACAACAAATCTGATTTACATACGAATTTAACAAAGATTTATTGCATTGAATCATAGATACCAAACTACTATTCTAAACAATAAACCAATGCGGAAACACACCCGCTTTGTAAACCGTTTTTGACAGTCTAAACATATCCGACATTGCCCTTATTATACTCGGAACTTTTAAGAGTTAAAGGGGTCTAATAAAAGGAGTTATAAAGGAATCAAAAGTCCGTTAATATATTTTACCACGAAATAAAAATTTTATTAAATTTTGTAATTTTTATTAGTTTTGTTCCAAAATATCTATTGTGTATTCGCAAGGATATGGTATGATATAAAAAATAAAAATATGAATTATAAGGGGAGAGATTTTCCTCCGTTATATTTATGTTTCTGGGATCAATTCCCTGTTTAATATTATTTTGAAAAGGGTGTTTCAATTTTATATTCCGAGCATTTTTGCCGCCGTTTGTTTTTATTGATTAATGATTAAATGCAGGTTCAGTAATTTCGATGTTGCAGCGCAAACGTTCAAGGCAAATGTATGTAGTCGCATGCGGGGTGATTTTTTAATGTAGGATACCGTTTTCGTGTTACGGAATGAAAACACATGTACACTGAGGAGGCGTTAGCCATGTTGATTGCAAATACAATTAAAGAAACTAAAAAAATTATTTCTGATTGGAAGCAGGCCGGTAAATCAATAGGTTTAGTTCCAACAATGGGGGCGTTGCATGAAGGACATTTGAGTTTAATCGAACAAGCGAAGAAAAATTGCGATTTTGTAATCGCCTCGATTTTTGTAAATCCTACTCAATTCGGACCTCAAGAGGATTTTGATAAATATCCTCGTAAAGTTTTAGAAGATTGCACCAAGCTGGAAGAAGCAGGATGCAACGCAGTTTTTATTCCTACCGTAGAGGAAATGTTTCCTCAAGGCAGTAATACGTTTGTTTCTGTTGTCGGTACTCCGGCAGACCGCTTGGAAGGCTTGCTTCGTCCGGGGCATTTTCAAGGAGTGGCGACGGTTGTTTTAAAGCTGACTGCTATTACCACTCCAGATAAGGTCTTTTTCGGTCAGAAAGATTTTCAGCAGGTCTTGGTAATTCGCAAAATAGTGAAAGACCTGAATGTTCCGGTTGAAATTATTCGCTGTCCGATTATTCGCGATGCCGACGGTTTAGCCAAAAGCAGCCGAAATGCTTATCTGTCTGAAACAGACCGTCCCAAGGCGTTGCAATTACATGCGGCTTTAATGCGGGCGGTGGAACGCTTTGAACAGGGAACCTTTACCCCGATAGAAATTGAGGAAGAAATGCGTTCCTTTTTCGATTCAGACGACAAATTTTCTGTTGATTATGTTGTCATAGCAGATGGAGCGACGTTATCGCCGGCTCCTTCAGACGAAGTACTATGCAGTAAAAACTGGGAAAATAAAGAATTAGTCGCCCTGATAGCGGTTCGTTTAGGCTCAGTCCGTTTAATCGACAACTGTATATTAAATCAAGTCCATGGCAATTGAACTCCTTACTGCTGAACAAATCAATCCAATCAAATCAAAACTCGATTGTTTGCAAAATGAATTAAATCGAATTTTGTTGGGACGTCCGGAACTTCATAAACAAGTTCTTATCGGTATATTCAGCCGTGGACATATCCTTTTAGAGGGCGTTCCGGGAGTTGGTAAAACGGCTTTGATTCAAACGTTAGGAACGTTGCTGGGATTACAATTTAAACGCGTTCAATTTACGCCCGATTTAATGCCCGGCGATATTACCGGTACAAATTTGCTTCAGGATACTCCTTCCGGCAAGCGGGAAATGGTTTTTCAGCCCGGTCCGGTTTTTACCAACATTCTCCTGGCAGACGAAATAAACCGCGCTTCTCCCAAAACCCAATCGGCTCTATTGGAGGCGATGCAGGAGCGGCGCGTTACCGCGTTCGGACAAACCCGCGCGTTGCCAGACCCGTTTTTTGTTTTGGCAAGTCAAAACCCCATCGAGTTGGAAGGAACGTACCCCTTGCCCGAGGCGCAGTTAGACAGGTTTCTGTTTAAGTTGCAAGTCGCCGCTCCGTCTGCCGATACGTTGACAGATATTATCACCACACGCCGATACGGTCTGCCTCCTACAACACAATATTTGTTCACCGAGGGGGAATTAAACAAAGTTTTCGACCTGTTGCGGGAAGTATTTCTGCCTCCGCAAGTAGCGAAATATATCGCCCGTCTGGTTGAGGCAACGCACCCCGATTCCAGCCAGACGACGCAGACGGTAAAACAGTACGTTTCTTTCGGAGCCTCTCCGCGAGCGGCGATTGGTATAGCCGAGGCAGCCCGAACGGCGGCTTTGTTTGACGGACGTCCGGTTTGCGGATTTCAAGACGTTAAATACGTCGCCGCAGCGGTACTAAATCATCGAATTTTACTTAGCTACAAGGCCCGGTTAGACGCTATAGATTCTTACAAAATTATAGACGAACTGATTCATATATTAGATTCTTCCAGCTTGGATTTACCGGACGAAATTTCATGCTGAAATTTTGTTTATGATTAACATTTATCTCGTTTGATTCTCATGGATTATCGCGGTTATTCGCTTGAATAACCGTATTCCTTTCTTGAATATACTGCGCTTTCAGGAATCCCGCCGATCTTGGCGACTTATTGCCGAATGGAAGCCTGCGCTTTCAGAAAATTCTAAATAACCGCGTTTCTGATAGCCAGGACTGATTTTAGCAACGCTTCAACGTCATCCAGTTGAACGCTGTTCGGTCCATCGGAAAGCGCGTTATCCGGATCGGGGTGCGTTTCTAAAAACAATCCGTCTATTCCAACCGCCGCCGCCGCGCGGGCCAGAGGAGCGATCATTTTTCTGTTTCCTCCGGTTGCATTTCCCAAACCGCCGGGAGTCTGAACGGAATGAGTTGCATCGAAAATAACCGGTACTCCTAGTTGACGCATTTCTACTAATCCTGTCATGTCGTTTACCAGTCTGCCGTATCCAAAAAACGTGCCGCGTTCGCATAAAAGGAGATTTTTGCAATTGAACAGACGCATTTTATCGACGACGTTTTTCATCTCGTCGGGAGCCATAAACTGTCCTTTTTTTACGTTGACCGGCTTCCCTGTTGCGGCAGCCGCCTGCAATAAATCCGTTTGACGAGCTAAAAAAGCGGGAATCTGAATCAGGTCTGCCGTTGCCGCCGCAATGGGAGCCTGATACGATTCGTGAATATCGGTAACAATCGGAACCTGAAAATCCGATTTTATATCCGATAGAATACGCAACCCTTCGACAATACCCGGACCGCGGTAGGATTTTCCGCTGCTTCGGTTCGCCTTGTCGTAGGACGCCTTAAAGATAAAATTGACGTTTAATCGAGTACAAATTTCCCGCAGTCGCTGGGCAATCAAACGGGTTATTTCTTCCGTTTCGATTACACACGGTCCGGCAATAACCGTCAGCGGCTGACCGTCGCCGCAAATAAAATCAGCAATCTTCGCTTCGATCATAATACATCCTTTTTACAACGTAATTAAAGTCAGTCGTTTTGGAACAATTTGCACATCAATGGGTAAATTTCCTCCCGGATCGCCGTCAAGCTGATACGGAATTTCTGACGAATCAACCGGTTCGATTCTAAAATGTTTAGCCTGAATCATTGTACAGCCCGGTAAAAATCGGTGTAATCCGCCCAGTTGCGCCGCCGTTGTCAGCAGCACGCCGCCGAATAAATTACCTGAACGATAAACGCATAAGTCCAATAATCCATCGTTCGCTTTCGCTTTCGGAGCCAACGGAACGCCCCAGCCGTACCGGGGAATATTACAGACAAAAATCCACGCGCCGGTTACCTCCGATTCAACCTCGTCGGAATCGTTGAGAATACTCACTTTAATCTGCGGGAATTTATATCCAAAAATCGATTTCAAAATCGGCTTGATATAAGAAAAATAATTTATGTGCGCACTTTTTGTATTCGCCATTCGCGCGGAATGCACCTGTTGAACAACCTGAGCATCGAAGCCGCAGCCGACCATCGCCAAAAACAACCGCCCGTTTACCTGCGCAACGTCGAAGGTTTGCGGAGTTCCCTTTCCGATAATTCGCGCCATTTTTACGGGATTGGTACTATATTTGAGGTGTTTTGCCAATAAATTCGCCGTTCCGCTGGGCAACAAAGCAATCGGCGTACCCGGCACGGTCCGATTGGTCAGTTCCGCCGCCGTCCCATCTCCGCCGACTCCAACAAGAGCTTTTAATTCCCCTTTTTGGAATAATTCGTTTGAAATCGCCGCCACTTCACTCAAATCGGTTTTCACCTCAACGGTAAAACCGAACTCCTGGGTGAGCGTTTTAACAAACGTTTCTACTCGAGCGGTGCTGTTACGACGTCCGGCTTTCGGATTGACACTTACAATAATAGTACTCATAAAAATGTATTTATTCTTTAAATTCTTTAAATGCAGTTATTCTTTTCTATTCTTTATACGGAATCAGTACAATAATCGTACAAGCTGGTCATTGAACCTTGGGTTGTATTTGCAGGATTCTGTCTTAGAATAATACACTATTTGCAAAATCGGGCAAGTCGAAAACGCAAATATTTTAGTAAAGATAATCGATAATTTCATATATCTTATTATATTATAAAGACTTAAAAATTTTTTACAAAATGTAATTTTCTTTGGCATGAAATTCGCATTATACACAGTTAAGAAATTATCATACTGTTGCCCACTGTTGATAGTTTTCACTTTCATGGTTCATCCAAATGAATCGAGGGAGGTTCAAAAACGAAATTGTAGCAGACAGTTTTTGCCCTACTGTTTGCTTTGGTGTGGTTTGTTTTCCGCATCCGTTTTTTGAACCTCTTTTTTATTTCTTGCTCAATCGCGGTTCAAAAATACTTTTCCCTCTTTAACAACAGACAATATTGGATAAACGTAATTTTACACGAATTAAAAATATCCCGCAGTAAATTCCAGAAATAGGAATACATTGAGTTGGACAACACTGGTATACTTGATAATATTATTACTCTATATTTTTATATTATTACAAATTGAATATTTGTACATTCTTGCAAAAAAGATTCAATTCTGATACAATCCATTTATCGTTAAAAATATTATACAGGTTTTCGACAATTCAAACCTATTTCCTCTAACCCCCCATTCCTACTATGAAAAGTTTTAAATTGTTTTTTGTCGTTGTCTTTTTGCTTACCGGATTATGCAAAGCCGAAAATCCGCCTTGTCCTGCCGACAAGGCGCTCACTTTATCTCCAACGGAAAATAATCCGCGCAACAGCGAAGGCGATTTCGTTCGATTGTCAGACGGCAAAATTCTGTTTGTTTACACTCGTTATACCGGGAAATCAACAAATGATCACGCCCCTGCCAGTTTGGCGGCTATTGTTTCCCCGGATAACGGTAAAACCTGGGGTTCGCCTCGCGTTATTGTCCAGCGGCCGGATAACGGATTGAATATTATGTCTGTTACCGTATTAAAATTGAACGATGGCAGAATCGCTTTATTTTATCTGGATAAACATTCGGCAAACGACTGTCGCCCGGTCGTTCGCTATTCTTCCGATGACGGCGAAAGCTGGTCGGAACCCGAGCATTGTATCACCGATCAAATCGGATATTACGTTATCAATAATTCCCGTGTAATTCAGCTTAAATCGGGTGTAATCCTCATTCCGGTTGCCCTGCATAACATTTCAGGAGTTCGTTTTAACGGCAACGCCCGAATTTTTTGCTATTATTCGGCTGATAACGGGAAAAGCTGGACTCGTTCAGGAGAAGCGGTCAATCCCAACAAGGTAGTTTTTCAGGAACCGGGCTTGGTACAACTGTCTTCGGGTAAATTACTGATGTATATTCGCGCCAACGATGGCTGTCAGCATATATCGTGGTCTTCCGATGACGGTAAAAGCTGGACGCCGGCCGAAAAGTCCAATTTTGTTTCTCCGCTGTCTCCGATGT
>CAYZMZ010000127.1:0-8402 GCA_964479655.1 uncultured Planctomycetaceae bacterium | reverse complement strand
TGAATCGCCGTTGATTCAGGAATTTTCAACTGTCCGAAATTTGGCGGGCACGTCATTATTCAATTTTGGCTTTATTCAATTTTCTAGGGAGGAGATTTATCATGCAATCACGTAGTATATTGGTAACGTTGTTTAATTTATTAGTTGTTTTATGCATCTTAGCAAAAGTAGGAAAATACGCATGGGATTACGCTTTTGATCCGGTTACGCAATACAATTACGGTGTCGATTACTACAATGGTAATAGTGAGAAAGGGGTAATTAAAAATCGAACCAAAGCGGTGTACTGGTTCCGCAAAGCCGCTGAGCAAGGATATGCAAACGCACAATACAATCTTGGAGTATGTTATTATAAGGGTGAAGGGGTTGATAAAGATATGGTGGAAGCGGTAAATTGGTACCGCAAAGCCGCTGAACAAGGAGATAGGGATGCGCAATGCCGTCTTGGATACTGTTATGATAAAGGCGAAGGAGTTGACAAAGATATGGTAGAGGCGGTAAATTGGTACCGCAAGGCCGCCGAACAAGGACTTAAAGAGGCGCAACACAATCTTGGATGCCGTTATGATAAAGGCGAAGGAGTTGACAAAGATATGGCAGAAGCGGTGAAATGGTATCGCAAATCTGCTGAACAAGGAGATGTGGATGCACAATTCTGCCTTGCGGTATGCTATGAATATGGAGACGAAGTTGAAAAAGATATGACTGAAGCCGTAAAATGGTACCGCAAAGCGGCAGAACAGGGTAATGAGGATGCCAAAAAAGCCCTTGAAAGTATGAAGTAATTCTTCCTTTGGATTAGAGTTGTTGTTTGATGGATAGTAAATGAAGTTGTATTTATTTGGATGAATTTATTCCGCATAATACGGTGCCGAGTGTCGTTCCGGGATTTTATGAAGTGCGGTTGCCTTTTACCTATTTTACAGGAGATGTCTCATGTCGATGTGTTGTAATTACTACGTAAAAGGGATTTCCCTTTCCGCTTTCTTCAACCTGATGTGCCTTTGTTCGATCGGCTTTTCCCAAACGGCAAATGAACAAACGACTACTACCGCCTCGAATACATCGCAAATCGGTACGGGAAGCGGTAGTCAGAACGTGCCCGCGCAGGGGGAATCGACCGCAACTCCAACGGAAAATCCAGCTGCCGTCTCTCCCGATTCTGCGGAAGTCAAGCCTATCGTTTGGTTTGTTCACGGCATGGTTAGTATTCGCGACGGCTTTAACGAGGAACTGGATGTCCTTCGTCAAATATATCCCAATGCGGAAACGGTAGAAATGAAAGCCTGGAACTCGCCGAAAATGAATATCGCGCAAATGGGCGTTGCCTGGAGTATTTCCCTTGAAAACTCCGCCAAGTTCGTTCCCGAACTGGTTAAAATGATTCTTCAGCTTCCGCCCGATCAGCAAGCCCGGCTGATTTTAGCAGGGCATTCTTTGGGAGCGCGGATTGTCGTCAAGGCGGCGGCCGAGTGCGCGAAAAAGAACGTCCATATTAAAAAGATTATTTTGGCTGGCGCGGCGATAGACAACGACGACCCGGATATACCCGCCGTCCTTGATGTTTCCAACGAAATTGTTGAAAATCTGATTAATTTTAACGACGCGCTGCTGGCAATATATAAAATAGGCGGCGAGTTCAAACCTGCCCTTGGAACAGGATATTTGTACAAAACCGATCCGTTGCGTTTCCGGGAAATTGTTGTCGCGGGAACCGTTGAGCATTACGGATACAAGTATTTCGAACGTTATTTAAAAGCCGTTACGGATAATAACTTTGAGTATTCGGGTATCGTTGTTCCGCAAGATTTCATGCAGGTAAATTTCCCGACCGGGGGCGGAATGGTTTGGTGGGACGTCTTGGATTCAAGTCTCGGCTGGCGTCTGCAGCATAATCAGGCAACGGGGCATTGCAGAATCATTGATTCCGGCGGTACACGCCGCGCCTGGGGAAGAAAAGTCAAAATGGAAGCGGCGTTTGATAAAGTCAAATTCCAGCTTGAGCAGAAAACGGACAAACTGTTTGTCGTCCAATCCGCTAACATCAGTGTGATTCAGGATTTATTCAATGCGAATCGAACGACCGGCGGAGGACCGTTTTGGTGGAGCAATGTACAGGAGTATCATGGCTGGAAATTGCAGCAGCATCGGATCACGGGGCATTTTCGGATTTTGGACGATTCCAACGTTCGCCGCGCCTGGGGCTGGGAAGACAGCATGCAGAAATCGTTTGACGATGTAAAACGCCAAATCGACCTCCAAATTGAAGAAGTCCTAAAAGCCGCTTCGACCGCCAGCGAACCAGAAAAGTAATAGCCTGTTTCAGAAAAAAGCGGGCACGTGTTGCAAATTGAACATACGTTTATATAGAATTTTACTCCGTACGTCATTTTATGATAACGGCTGATTTTTAGGACTTTGAACGCTCCGCTTTTCGGTACTCAATATCGGCATTTTTTAGAGCGTCGAAACGCGCTCCTATCGGATTCGCCTTGAGGAAAACTCCTCGGGCGGATATTTGTTTTTTATTATTTTTACTATGACTACGTGAAAACTCCCGGATTTATATCGTCATAATCCCGCTGTTTCAGTTCACCCTAATTGAGGAATCGAGCAGTCATAGTATAATACCTGTAATTGTAAAGGAGAACTTTCTATGTCAAATACGTGCAGTGCACAATCGGAAATTGTTTGGTATATTCCCGGATTTGAGAATCAGGAACAGGATTACAGTTCTGTATTACAAACGCTTCGGGAAATTTATCCCCAGTCGGAATCAGTAGAAGTGAAAACCTGGGATGCTCCCCATAACCAAGATATTCGAGTAGGAATTGACTGGGCGAGCGCTATCTTAAAAGCAGAACAGGCGGCTGAAAACGTAGTACAGGATATTAAGCGTTTGACCGATTCTGAACAGTCGCGGCTGATTATCGTAGGATATTCGCTGGGAGGAAGGGTAGCTATCCGAAGTATTGCACAATTTCGGAACTCAAAAGAGAAAAAAGCAACATTTCATCAGTTGGTTTTATTGGGAGCCGCTATAAATAACGACGACAAGGATTTTGAAGTCGCTCTTGAAACTTGTACTGAGCCTGTTATTAATATCGTCAATGTACAAGACTGGGCGTTGCGAACTTATGGTCTGTTTGAAAGAAGCGGCGCTTTGGGAAATGGTTCATATTTGCCGATAAATCCCGAAGAAATAATTGAAGTTTCAAGCATCCAAGGAATAAGTCACAATCACCATAAGTATCTTGACCGATTAAAGAAAACGATAATTGAAAAAAAACTATACTCCGGACGAGGTTATTGTACCGCAGGATAACCCCAACTTCCGTATACCGGTAATAAATTTGGGCGTTTGGTGGCAAAATTTAGATCGTTCTCATGGTTGGAGATTGCAAAAAAATAAGGTTACTGGTTATTGCCGTATTCTCTCTCCCGAAAATAAGCGAATGGCTTGGGGACGTCAATGGAAAATGACAAATTCGTTTAACAAAGTCAAGAATCAGATTGGCACGGACTCCGTAACAACTAAAGATTGGTGGACACTTGTAATTGTCAAACAGGACTATATAAACGCAACAACAGCGGTAATGAATATTCGTGTTTGGTGGAAAGTTATTGACGAAGATAACGGTTGGACATTGCAACAGCACATAATAACAGGGCATTGTCGAATTATAGACCCCGTATCTGTACGACGCGCTTGGGGAGGTGAAAAGGAAATGAAAAAATCCTTCGACGACGTCAAAGAACAAATCAAGAAGCTGCTTAATAAGTAATAGCCGGTTTCAGAAAAAAGCGGGCACGTGTTATAAAAGGATTTTACTTTACACTCTTTTCAAACCCCGATTTTCCGCAACCCCGCATCGCAAGATGCGGGGGAACGAAAGATTTTTGTAACACTTTAGCAATTTGAAGTGATTTCTGCCAGTGACGGTAGGATTCCAGTCAGGTAATACTAACGCAAAGCGGCATAGAGTGTATCCGTGGGGACAAACCACGCTGTTTGAGCGTACGAAAAACGCTCATCAGAATGGATTGCGTTTCAGCTCCACCGATACTGCGATTGCCGTAGCTGTTTTTACGCACGATCACAGCAGGGCGAATACTGCGTTCCGCATGATTGTTTTCATAAGACACGTCTGGATGATACAAAAAGGTGAAAATCGCCATTCGATGTTTGCGAAGACAACAGCTTTCATTTCCATGGCAAAGATAGCATCTGCCTGCTGTTGTGTCATTGTCCCTGATAGCAGACGATTCAATTCGTTGTTGACGTTTACTGTTTCGTTATGTTTTACTGTTTTGCACATGACGAAACTATAGCCTCCCCAGAAAAGGGAAGAGCAAAATGAATTTTTACTTCAAATCACTAAAATTTTTTCTAAATCGTAAAAATTCAGGACGGGACGAGTAAAAATCCGCACCCAATCGGGGCTTATACTATGACTACTTGAATTGTTCTATCGACGCCGTTTTGATTTCGCGGTCAGAATCAAAAAAAACTTATTTTACCGATTGAGGCGAAATGAAACGACTGATTTTTGTTGTACAAACCGGGAAATTTCAAGTGAAACCTGGTATAAAACGCAGTGCGTATCCATACAATCTTTCATACAAAAGATAAATTTTTATCGGATAATCAAAATTTTTGAGCCGGAATTAGCTCCCCCCTTGAAAAGAACCCAAATTTTGCTATAGTAAAAGGAATAGTTTACCGCTGGAGGATAAGCGAACGGCTAGCAGGCTGACTCGAAATCAGTTGCCGGGAAACCGGTTGTGGGTTCGAATCCCATGTCCTCCGTTAAGCCCCGGTTGCACTGCGTTGCAATCCGGGGCTTTTTTGCGATAATTGTCGTATCTATAAACAGTTATGTTGATTTCATCTGAACGTTCCCCCGTTCTTACTGGCACATTCCCGCTGTTTCATCTCCATCCTAATCAGCAAACCAGAGAGTAACTCCCAATATATTCAATATAAATTTAGATACATAGGGCGAAACTCCCGCGGCGTTGAGGCGGCGCAGGGGGAAATCACGCAGGCAGAGTAAAAATACTCCGCCTTGCATAAATTTTTCCGCATTAAAATAAACACGCTTATTTTTCTGTCTGTTCAGCGGTGTCGATATAATACAGCGAGGCGGGGATAGCCGAGGCGGTTTCTGCGTTTTTCTTTTCAATCGGATTGTTGGAATTGACGATAATCAATTCTTTGTCCCGGAAACAGACGCTCGACGGCTGATTCAACCCTCCGTTTGCGGTGTTATTATCGGCGTTGCGAGCAACGATAGATACGTTTCCCGAAGAGGTAATAAACGCAATCGCATTTTGCAACGTATCTGCCGCGTAAATATTATCGTTTTCATCAATCGCCATTGATCCGCAGGAGTTCATTTTGGAATCGGAGGTCAAAAGAACGGGGTCTGCCGGAATCCGTTCCATATCAAAGGTAATCTTATAGATTTTTCCATCGCCGTAATTCCCGACCAGTAAATCGCCATCAGAATTAAAACATAAGCCAACCGCTCCGCGCTCAACAGCGGGATTTTGGGTTGTCATAACTCCGAAAACATACGGGTCTTTTACGGAAGGGGTTACTTTTACGCCCTTGGTGTCGATCGGAAATCGATAAACACCGGAAAGGACTTTTCCGTCAGAATTTTTTTCGATTACCGAACCGGTTACAAACAGGAATCCTTCATGGACTTTTATCTGATTGGGAAAGGGAATATCGTAAGCGGCTACCTCGCAGCCGACGGGACGATGTTTATCATTGACGGCAATACGGAAAATTCGACCAGCTGATTTTCCGTCCCTCATGGCAGGAGAATCCACCAGATACAAATTTCCATCTGATCCAAAAGACATGCCAGCTGGCGTCGCCATGCCGGTAACTGGATTGACGGGGCAGATTAACCAGGGATAGACCTTGTTTTCGGGAGTAACGCGAATAATCAAGGCGGGATATTCCGGCTTCGACAGATTGGGACATGAAATCAGCAGATCGCCCCAAGGAGTTAATACGGCGGATTCCGGGGAAGGACAGAAGTCGTTTAATTCCGCTAAAAGCGAAGGGGTAATAACCGGTTTATCGTTGGAGGTCTTTGTCGTATCTGCAGGAGCGGTTTCTGCCGAAATCGGTGTCGTTTCCGTTGGAGCGGGAGCGGTTTCTGCGGGAGCCGTATCGGCAGCAGCAGTCGGCGTTGGGGAATCAACTGCGGTATCGGTAGCCAGTAACAACGACGAGCCAATCAGACAAACGGAAATCAAACCGAATTTTAGCATGCAATGTTTCATATTATTCTTTCCTGTAAATGAGGTTATTATACTATGGCTACGTGATTTTTTCTTCTTGACGTCGTTTTCAATTCGCCTTAATCGGTAAAACAAGGAGTGTTTTCATACGATGGCAAAATCAAAAAGGCGTCGCCGGGAAAAATCCAGTAGTTATAGTATAGTTTGCGAAAACCTTTAGATAACAATAAAATCCGCTTCTATTTTACCCGCATATTCCCCAATTGTCAAGGAGGAAAATTTTTTGTTTTGGGAGGTTTTTTTAATTTTTGAACCCCCTCTATTGCAACAGACTTTTTTTTCTGGTAGAATCAGAGGTGTGAGTTTTTTGCCTAAACAGGCATAATCGTAAAGTGAAACGTTTGATTGAATTTGATTGCAGTCATACTATCATTGAAAACTCAAATTTATATCCTACCGTGTTCCTAACCCCCCCACAATTTCATGAAACACCTATTTTTCCCTGTTTTTGCGATGTTGTTATCAATCGCAGTCTCCGTCCATGCGGGCGACGTTAAATCCGTAGAAAAAATTATCGATCAGGCGAAGTCCGTTGCAAAAGCGAAATCGTCAAGTCAATTGAAAATCGTTATTCCAGCTGGAAACTACGTATTTTCCCAACCGCTCGTTTTGGATAAATCAATCAACGGGACGCCCGAACACCCAACGATTATTGCCGGACAGGGAAAAGTTCTTTTTTCCGGCGGAATTGCTATAACCAACTGGAAGCCCGTATCGGACCCCACGATTTTAAAACAGTTGCCAGACTGCGCACAGGGAAAAGTTTTCGAGGCGAATTTGAAAGAATTGGGCATGGACGATTACGGCAACCCCGGTATAAAAGGAACAGAATTGTTTTTCGACGGTAAACCGATGACCCTTTCACGGTATCCGAATACGGGTTTTGTAAAAATTGCCGATGTCGCTGTTTTGGATAAAGATACTCGAGGAACTAAAGGGTCGGTTGAGGGAAAATTCTTTTACAGCGATCCGGAAATCAATAAATGGGTGAATGAAAAGCAACCCTGGGTTTCCGGCTATTGGTTTTATGATTGGAGCGAAAAAAAGCAGGAAATCGCTAAAATCGATGTTCAAAAAAATTATATGGAATTAAAACAGCCTTATGATAACTACGGCTATCGAAAAGGTCAATGGTTTTTCGGTTTTAATTTGTTGTGCGAATTGGATTCTCCCGGCGAATATTACATCGACCGCGAAGCGGGAATCCTCTATTTCTATTCTCCGACAGATAACCTTGACCAGTTAAAAAGAAAACTATCCTATTTAACCAACGCAAAATCCATTCTTATTGGTAACGGTCTGTCTAATGTTAAGATCGGAAACATTAAAATTGAAGGTTGTCGCGAAATCGCTGTAGAAATGAACAATTGCACAAATATCGTATTGAAAAAACTTGTTATTTGCAATTCCGGCGATGCGGGAATTATTGTTCGCAACGGCGAAAAGGGCGTAATTGATAATTGCGAATTGTTCGGATTGGGCGCAGCCGGAATCAGAATTACGGCTGGCAATCGTAAACTCCTTGTTCCCGGCGATTGGACTGTACAGAATTGCTATATTCATAATTATGCCAGAATCGCACGGGTTTACAATCCCGGTATCGGACTTAACGGAGTTGGACTGACAGCCAAAAATAATCTGATTACCGATGCCCCGCATAACGCTATTCTATACTCGGGAAATGATATAATTATGGAATACAACGAAATCGCCCGCGTTTGTACCGAGTCCAACGATGCGGGAGCTGTTTACAGCGGTAGAAATTGGACCATGCGCGGCAATATATTCCGTTATAATTATTTACATGATATTGACGGATTCGAGAAAAAAGGCTGCGTCGGAATTTACCTTGACGATTTATTTTCCTCCTGTCGAATCGAGGGGAATATTTTTCAACGGGTAACACGCGCTGCGATGATCGGCGGCGGACGAGATAATCAGATTATCAACAATATCTTTATTGATTGTCTGCCCAGCTTGCACGTAGACGCGCGTGGACTGGGTTGGGCAAAACAATGGCCGGAAGAATGGCTAAAAGAGGTTGCTGAAAAGCATACGATTTCAGGAATTGCCTACGATCA
>CAYZMZ010000126.1:0-8484 GCA_964479655.1 uncultured Planctomycetaceae bacterium | reverse complement strand
CCAGCTCCATAACATAATACATCTGTTCACCCTGAACGCCGAAACCCAGTATATGTACAATGTTTGGATGGTCTAGCATCCGCAAAGCGGTAATTTCCTTGTCGAACCGTTGAATTTCCTGCGCTCGTTCGTCGGGCATTTCTGAGTGAACGGTAAGCGTTTTTAGGGCGACTTTTTGCGGTAGACTGGTAGACAAATCTATATCTGATTCGTCTATTGAATGAGCGGAATAAACAACGCCCATTCCTCCGTGTCCGAGTTTGCTGTCGATAACATATTTGTTAAACTGAAGATTATCCATGGTTTATAGTATAACTACGTGATTTCTCCTCTCGCCGCCGTTTTGATTTCTATCCAATAAATTGAATTTTACTGTTTGTTTACCTCGTTAGGTCGGGAAACAAACAGAGCGGGAATCGAACGGACGAAAACGAATGGGCGGGAAACAGAACCGTATAAAGGGAGAAGATTTCGAGTGAAATCGGCTTACAATTCTTTCTTTTCGCCGGGGTTAAAAACCAGCGGTCGAGCGGCGGTTTGCTTTTTAATGGCGTCGGACCATAATTCCGGATTTTGATTTATCGGCGGCCAGGTGTTATAATGGGAAGGAATTGCCAATTCCGGTTTGAGCAATTCTACTGCGGAAACGGAATCTTCCGGTCCCATGGTAAACCTGTCTCCGATAGGAACAATCGCGGCTTTTAAGCCGATTTTTCCAATTATCGCCATGTCGCCAAATAAGCCGGTATCTCCAGCAAGATAAATATTACCCTGCGGGGATTGGATTACGAATCCAACGGCAATTCCGCCGTAACTTCCGTCGGGCATTTGAGAGGAATGCCAGGCAGGGGTAATTTTAACGGAGCCAAAACGGGTTTTAATCGTTCCGCCCGGATTGCCCGGTTCGATGTTGCGGATTCCCTTTTTGCTGAACCAGTTGACCAGTTCAAAGCAGCCGATCAATATCGCGTTGGGATTACGTTTGCTGATATTGAGAACGTCTGAACAGTGGTCTGCATGTCCATGAGTGCACAAAATATAATCTACCGAAAGGGATTCCCCCGTTTTACGAACGGAATCGGTTGAAAAAAACGGGTCGATGATAATCCGCTGACCTGAAATTTCGCAATACCAGCACGCATGTCCCAGCCAGGTAATATTCATAATAATTCCTTATGATTATTTGTTTATACTGATTAAAAGTTTAGCTTGTACAAGTCAAGCCAAAACCTTTTTTGAATACTATTTTATAATAACCTCAACGAACTGTTCTCCCCGTTGAATAAGCAATGCTACCGGGTCGGCAGTATCCGTATTTCTTAACGATTCCTTTAATTGACTTGCATCCCGAACGACAACGCCGTTTACGGTAACAATAAAATCATCGGATTTTATTCCCGCCTTGTTCGCGGGGGAATCGGGAATAATCGAATCAACGTAGGCGGGGGTAACCGGTAAAACGCAGGGCGATAATACGATTCCCAATCGAGCGGGCGTCCAAAAATCCGTTGGCTGCGCCGATTCGGTTTGATTGTTCGCCCGAACGGAATCGGGATGAAGGATTTTTTCTACGCTGTTTGCCAACATCGAGCGGGGCAGGGCGTAATTAATCCAAACCGATTGCCGAGTGCTTTTAAGCTGTTTTCCTAACAAACCTAAAAAATCGCCTTTGTAATTGACTAACGCTCCGCCGGCAACACCGGGATTGTTGGTAATAGCATCGATGAGAATTACAGAACCTTTGTATCCTGCAATAAAACCGCCGCGCCGGGCTTCCAACGGAACGACGGTGGATACAATTCCGTGCTGAACGCTAACCGGCTCGTTTCCGGTCGCAACGCCATACAGATTACTTAACGCCAAAACCGAATCTCCGGTATTCACCGCGCAAGACGAATCTGAAGAATCGGATATATCAAAAAACTCCGGCGTAGAGGCGTCGATTTTTAATACCGCCAGCTCCGTGCGCGGCTCGATTCCTATCAGCTGCGCTTTGTATTTTTGCCCGTTGTTGAGCGTACAGGAAATCGGCGGCTCGTCTAACAGACCGCTAGCTACAGTAAGAATTTTTCCGTCTGCGGAAATTAAAATTCCCGTTTGATTATCATCAAACCCCGCTAATCCGCCGGAGCCGTAGATTTTTACCATTTTAGGCAAACAGGTGTCCAACGCCTCTTGTTGAGCGAATAGCATTAAGCTGGGAAACAACGATAAAAAAAATATAAGGTATGTTTTCATACCTTATATTATATTCTAAAAAATCAATTATTGCAATAGAGGCAATAAAGATTTTACTATGACTGGTTGAATTTTCCTATCGCCGCCGTTTTGATTCGCCTCCGTAAGAATAAAAACTCTACGTTTTATCTTAAGACGAAATGAAACGGCAGTTTATGGTAACATAAGTCGGAAAATTCCAAGTGGAACCAGTATATTTATTTATTGCCTAAAGTCCAATGAATGAACTGCTTGATAACCATGCCGTTGTTTTTAGCATGAGTTCCAACGTTTACCTTCGGATCTTTAACAAATTCCTGGTCTACCAAGCACCGGGTTTTGAAGAAGGCGTTGATTTGCCCGTCTACAATTTTGTGCAGGATGCTCTCCGGCTTTCCTTGATTTTTCGGATCGTTAGCCAACGCAGCAATCATAATTTCGCGTTCCTTGGCGATAACCTCGGGAGCGATTTGGGTTCTATCCAGAACTTCCGGACGCATGGCAGCGATGTGCATGCAAATATCCTTGGCCGCTTCCGCATCAAAACCCTCTGTTTCCAGAACAACGCCGACCTTCTTATTGTGATGAACGTAAGAAGCGGCCGTTCCGGTAACGCGAGCGAAACGATTCAAACGGAAGACTTCGCGAATACGATTGTACAATTCTTCCAATTGTTCCTGCAAGGTCAAATTCGGCTTTGAAGGGGACTTGAGCTTGAGAACTTCTTCAGGGGTTTCTCCGCCGTTTTCCAGATAGGCTGCGGCAATATCGTTGGCCAGCTGGACAAATTCGTCATTGGAGGCAACCGGAGCGCTTTCGCAAAGCAGTTCTATAATAGCAACCCCTTTGTCGTTGGAAGCGGTGGCAATAACACCTTCTTCGGTGGTACGCTCAGCTCCCTTTTCGATCATTTTCAGCTTGCCTTTTTCGCGCAGAATCTTCATTGCTTCGTCCTGATCGCCGTTGGCGTCTGCCAAAGCACGTTTGCAATCCATCATCGGCAAACCGGTTTTATCACGAAATGATTTTACCAAAGCAGCGGTAATTTCAGCCATTTTAATATCTCCTTTTGATTAATGTTCAGTTTACGGTTATTGAAGGGGGGAAAAGAACTAGTCTTCCTTGCCTTCAGACTGTTCGACTTTAGTATTCTTTCCTTCCAGAACAGCGTCAGCCAGCTTGCTGATAATCAGTTCGATGGAACGAATGGAATCGTCGTTACCCGGAATTACCAAATCGACGTCGTCTGGATCGCAGTCTGTATCGATTAAGGCAACGGTAGAAATACCCAATTTATGAGCTTCGGCAACCGCATTCTTTTCCTTGCGGGGATCAATCATAACGATTACTTCGGGTAAACGGTTGAGAGTACGAAGACCGTTGAGGTTATGATAAATCTTGCGATATTCGCGGCTGAGAGAAGACTGCATTTTCTTGGAGTACAGGTTGATGTCTTCGCTGTTGAGCAACGCTTCCAATTCTTCCAAACGAGCCATTCGGCTGCGAATGGTGCGGAAGTTGGTCAACGTTCCACCTAGCCATCTTTCGGAAACGAAAGGCATTCCGCAACGCGTGGCCTGTTCGGCGATTACATCGCCCGCCTGACGTTTGGTGCCGACAAACAGAACTAAACTGCCTGAAGCCGCGACCTGGGATAAATACTTGTTGGCGCGAAGTAAACCGCGGACGGTTTCTCGAACGTCTATAATATGGATTTTATTGCGGCGGCCGTAGATATACGGACGCATTTTCGGGTTCCAACGACTGGCGCGATGACCAAAATGAACGCCGCTTTCAATAAGCTGCTGGACTAATTCAGAAACGGATACGGGAGCTGTGGACATGAATGATGTTCCTTGAATGAAATTACACGTCCGTAGAGAATATCCCCGTGCCAGAAACCACTTGGTTCTGAAAAAACACGTCTGGAGCCTGTTGCCGGACGTTCGCGTTACGGTCTCTAAAGGATTCTGCGCTGTTCGAGACCGTCTTTCGAGCAAAACACAGATGATATATTCTATTAATTCCTCCCCGATACATTCTACTGACTACCGGAGGGAATACTGACGATAATAACTGAAACTATTGAAAGTTTATTTTTCCAACATAAGGTATTATCGCGCTGTAATTGAGACGTATACTCAAAAATATTACAGATTAAAAACAACCCGGCGTGGATTTGAACCACGGATGAGGGAGCCAAAATCCCTTGTGTTACCACTACACCACCAGGTTTCCCGGTTGGAGATTTAACCCCAACAGTAGAGCGTATTATAATTGTATATTGCCAAAATACAAGGGGGGGATAATAATTGTTTTAAAATTTCAAAAATAGGGGGAATTAATCGCTGACAAAGGAGGACAGCACGAAATAATTATATCAATAAAGGAAGACAATCCTGATAAAACAGGGCTATCCTAAACTTCTTCCCGCAAAATTGCCAAAACTTGTGATTTAGGGCAGATTGACAATACAAACTTTTCCGCTATAATATACGGGTTTGGTTGTCTGGTTATATTGACTGGATATTCTATTATTATTACTTTAACCAATAAGCGTGTATATTATGCCGGCTACCTGTGTTATCGGTTTGCAGTGGGGCGATGAAGCCAAAGGAAAAGTTGTCGATGTGCTAACCCAGCAAAATGAAGTTTGCGTTCGCTATCAAGGCGGCGCGAATGCGGGTCATACAGTTAAATTCGACGGACAGACGTTTAAGCTGTCTTTAATTCCCAGCGGAATTTTTCATCATAGCGTTAAAAGTGTTGTAGCCAACGGCGTTGTACTTGATCCAGCCCGATTTTTGGAAGAAATTGCCGGACTGACCAGCCGCGGAGTTGCTGTTGATCAATCCAATTTAATGCTTTCCAATCGACTGCATGTTATTATGCCGTGGCATTTTATTGAAGATAAAATCATGAACTCGCTTTGCGCGCATGAGCCGATTGGGTCTACCATGCGGGGAATCGGACAGTGCTATCGAGATAAAGTCGGTCGTTCAATGGCGTTCCGTTTGGGCGATTTATACTTGCCTGGTTTTCCGGAACGTTTAAAAGAAGTGACGGAAATCAAAAATCGATTTCTATTCGGAATGGATCCGGATTCGGGAGCGAATCAGCTCAACTACGATCAGATTCTGGAAAAGTACACTCAATACGCCACCGAGCTTAAACCGATGGTAGGCGATACAACCGCTTACCTGCTCAACGCGGTAGACGCCGATAAAAAAGTCCTTTTTGAAGGCGCGCAGGGAGCTTTGCTGGATATAGACCACGGAACGTTCCCCTTTGTTACCAGCAGTAACAGTTCGGGCGTTGGCGTTTGTGCCGGAGCCGGCGTTCCCGCCAAGTTTATTAAAAACGTGGTCGGAATTATGAAGGCGTATACAACGCGCGTGGGCGGCGGACCGTTTCCGACCGAACAGGATAACGAAATTGGTCAGCAAATTCGGGAAGCGGGGCACGAGTACGGTACGGTTACCAAACGTCCGCGCCGGTGCGGCTGGTTTGACGCCGTTGCCGTTCGCTATACTTCCCGGCTGTCTGGTGTAGATACGTTGTCTTTGATGCTTTTAGATGTACTGGATCAGATGTCTGAAATCAGTATTTGTACTGCTTACGAAATCAACGGTGAGCGAACGACCGATTTTCCCGCTCAGGTGGAAAATCTATGGGACGTAAAGCCGATTTACGAAACAATTCCCGGCTGGATGGCGGATACGACCCAATGCAAAACGTATAACGATTTACCGGAGAACGCTAAAAAGTACGTTGCTAAACTGGAGCAGATTATCGGTAAAAAAGTCGGAATTATTTCCGTCGGTCCCGATCGCGAACAGACTATTTTCGTGAAATAGCTCCGGGATTCGTAAAACGGATTTGTTGAATCAAACGTCCTCGGACTTTTTCCGTCCTTGAGTTTTTTTTGCGTTGGACTTTTTCTTCGGGAAAAGTCCTCGCGAATCGTTCCCGAGGACGGAAAACGAACCGGAGGAGCTTGGCGGCTGGGAGGTGTTTACGCCGATCGGAAAAACTCGCCGTTGACTTGTTAAGAGTTACTCTTGGATTCCTGCTGTTTTTTAAGCGCGTTGGTTACGTTTTCCAAAAACTCGGTTACGTGCTGACGTTCCTCAAACCCGACAATCATCATATCGACGGAATCCAGTCCGACAACCGCTTCGGTTGATTTCCGCCGGTCTTGCGGATCTTTGAGTTTTCCCTCGCCTAGTATTTTCATGGCGATGATTCCCTTGCCGTTTTTCTTCGCTACTTTTGTACAGGCAACGTTTTCCTCCCAAGTACCATTCATATTCATATTAGCGGTGTTGATTCTCATGTGCATAACGTCTACCCAAGGATTTTCAGCTGCCATGGAGGCCGCCTTGAGTGAATGGCAGCTTACCCCGTGAGCGCGAATCAATCCCGCCTGCTTGATCTTTTCCAGCGGTTCAAATTGATACCCCAGTTCCGTTTCCCAATTTTCGTTTTTCAGACAATGCAGTTGAATCATATCCAGATAATCGGTATTCAATTCTTTGAGAAATCGTTTGACTAAAATGTCGGCTGTATAGCGTTCTTTTTCCGGAATCCCGCCTGAATAGCACCAAATTTTTGTGCTGAGCGTATAGCTGTCGCGCGGCTTATCGGCCAGAGCCTTGGCGACGATTTGATGAGTACCGTAAGAATCCGCCATGTCGAAGAAAACGATTCCCTGATCGTAGCAGAAGCGAATTAAATCAATTGCTTTGCTGCGTTCCATTCGTAACAGATTACTTTGACGCATGGTTGCAAATACTCCGGTTCCCATTCCAATTCGACTGGTAGTAATTGAAGGCGTCAGATGAATTTTGGCTACCGGATCGAGGGAAAAGGTTGGTTCAGGGGCGGATTCGGCGTGGCTTGTACTGGGAAGCAGCGCGGCGGCGGAAACGGTTCCCATGCTGGTAATCGTTGATTCTAAAAATTCTCGTCGTTTCATTCAATTCTCCTTTATATTATAAAATGTGTGTAATGGGTTATATTTACGTGATTTTTCTTTTCGCCGCCGTTTTGATTTTGTTCTCTGAAAAATCCTTTGATTTATCGATTAAAACGAAATGAAACGGCTGATTTATATCAAATATAATCGGGAAATTTCTGGTAGAAATCGTATCTTTTGCGGGGGCAGACAGAATTTTCAATGAAAATCCACGTTTGCGATTCTATTTTAATAGATCGATTGATAAAAGTCAAGCCTCAGACGTCCCCGTCCGCAAAAATATAATATTGAATGTTGCGGACGCAGACGGTTCCCGTTGGATTCCCTGCCCGCCGCCTGGCGGTGCGATTTTTCTACCGCTCGTTGCTCCCTCCGGGAGCGGTTGGGCGTTGGGGGTATATTTCACGTGTCGTTTTATTGGACGAAAATCTACGGCGTTAAGAACGGTATTCAAAATCGGTGAATTCCGGTCGATTTTTCCGGGTATCCCGTTCGGGACACCACGTCAAAATCGATTAAGACGTGTTATATGTACATGTTCCGTGGGTTTCACCCACGGCTATGAATATTCAACCGCTATGCGGTTGGGCGTTGGGGCGTATATTTTGCGTGTCGTTTTACTGGACGAAAACACCTAACGGCGTTAAAAGCGGGAGCAAGCTCCGCGCACTCCAGACGGAAATCCAAACGAAAACTGCTGATTTGTATAGTCTTTAATTCTTGCTAACGGTACTAATAGATACAAGTAGTTATATTGAATCTATTGTTATTCTGTTTATTCTTTAGCCAATCGGTTGACCATCGTTGTCCGGTTCGGGTAACGGATCATGCGGAAAGGTTTTATGCCATAGGTGCGGAATAAGCAATTTTAACGGCATACGTCCGTAATGCGATCGGGCATATAAAAATAAAGCGGCGGCTCCGGTAAAACGCGATGCGGGGGCGAACGTCGGCGGGTTGAGTACTCGAAAAGCCAGCGAATCCATTATATGACCGGTTATATATCCCGGCGACATGCGATGAAACTGTTTTTGTATCTCCGGCTCAATAGGCGTATCGAGTATTTCATGCGCAAAATGAACCCCGTAATAAAGAGGACGTTCCAGCTTAAACTGCTTCGCCCGGTCAATTAATCGCTCCCAAAAGTCGGGACTGTTTTGCGAATACTGACGCAGCAAGCCGTCTATATCTACAATATCGCGCAACGAACCGGCTATCTCCCCTTCCTGAAACGTATGTACTGCTGAATGTAAAACCATATCAACGTCTTGGAGAATATACCAGCCTTT
>CAYZMZ010000125.1:0-8567 GCA_964479655.1 uncultured Planctomycetaceae bacterium | reverse complement strand
CTTGCTTATGGCTTTTATGGCAATTTTCCTATGTATGAGTTACCCCCTATCGCTGTAACTGGGATAAGAGCAGAAAAGCTAATAAATGTAGATAAGTATTCATTATGCCGTACATGGAATACGGTGAATTTTCTGATAACCAAAATAGAAAAGCCGACGTGTTCTGACAAGGCACTTTATTGTGCTTCTTATTTTCTATTATCACTTCATAACGAATTTTGGCTGCATGCCTGTAAGCTGCTTGAAATACTGTGGACACCACAAGCTAGCTTTTTGCATAAATGCTTTTATTCTGAAGCGGATACGCCGAATAGGGAATGGGACACTAACGTTAACATATTAATGTGTTATAAGTGGGATTTCTTCTATTCAGTTGTAGTTATACTCTGGTGCTCTTGGTTAAGAACTTACTGGGGAAACGACCCAAATACAGTTGTTCCTTTTGATTTATTAAAATGGAAGGAGGACGAGTTTAACGATTTAGCCTGTATCCAACAGTTACACAGTTCTGAATTTGAGGGCGCAGATAAAGTGGTATTGGAAGAGTTAACCCTGTATTGTAATACTCTTCATACATTTTATCAGCGTTTAGCCCAAACGGAGCTGATAATGTGCAAAGACGACACCATTTATGGTAAGGTTCAGTGGTTATTTAAAGTAACCTTAAAGCTGATTTCTGTTTTACCGTATAAATAAGTCAAAAACGGTCTATTGTAATAGACCGTTTTTTTAGCTATCAGAGATAAGCGATACCGCTAATTAAATTGCCGGTATGGATCGTACATGATTCGGTTTTCGACTTCTATGGAAGTCGGATAGCTTGGATCATCTCCTGTATTAATATCATTAAATAGCTTGACCTGTTGTATGTCCAGACCTCTTTTTCTATCAGCCACTCCGGGCGCACCCTCATCAACATCAAACGATTTACCTGGTGCGACATCCATAGGCACGCCATATTGCGCCCAGTCTACCCGTTTTTTCTGTTCTAGTTCTCGTTTCTTCTGCGCTAAATCTTGTGCTCGCCGCTGACTTTCAAGGTTATTACGTACTTTTTCAGACTTTGCTCTCGCTCTAAGGTTGCTGGCGTTTAGTCTCCCGGCGGAGCCAATAGACATTCCAGTAGTTCTTATTGCGGTATTGTTATTTAAAGCGGTTATAGATAATTGATTCTGTCTATTAAGGTCCCCCTCGCTCTGTGTAGTAGCATCGTTCATATTCGCTATAGCAAGCTGTTGATCTCGATTCAAACCGCCCTCGCTCTTTGTAGTAGCGTCGTTCATATTCGCTATAGCAAGCTGTTGATCTCGATTCAAACCGCCCTCGCTCTTTGTAGTCGCGTCGTTCATATTCGCTATAGCAAGCTGTTGATCTCGATTCAAACCGCCTTCGTCCTTTGTAGCCGCGAGGGTCATATTCGCTATAGCAAGCTGTAACTCACGACTGGCTTTTCCTTCCTCCGCTGTCGCTTTCAGCTTCTTCTTTTCTATTTTTTCAGTAGACTTTCTATCTCGTGCTTTACTTAAAGCGTCAGCGAGTAGTTTATCCAGATTTTGCTCTTTCTGAGCTGCTCGATCTTTTTCTTTGTCTGTAAGATTCTGCGCTTGAATAGCGTTCTGATTTATCATCGAGTTTCTGGATTCTCTAGCCCGTGCTTCCGCATCTCGTTGTTTTGAACCGAGGTCAGATACTAAGCCTAAAGTAGGAATATCAAGTCCATCGCTTTCCAAGTATTGTCTTAACGCGGCGCGGAGCAGAGGTTTGTTATTATGCAGACTCTTATTGATTTCCAAAATATCGTTTGCTGCGTCTAATACTTCCTCAGGGTCTTTTTCCTTCAGGTAATCGTCCGTATTCATTAAGTCTGTTAATATAGACTGAACGCGTATTTTACGTAAACGCGCTTCGTGCATAGGATCGTTCAGTCCTCGCATAAGGTCATACTCATACGGGTTTAGTCCACTCCATGTCGGATTGATCATGTTGTCTAAACCGGAGATTCCAGTAAATGGGTTGGCGATGGCACTTTTCTGCAATCTTTCGCGCTTTTCATACAGACTTCTTTGGTAGTCTTTTTTTTTCCTATTAGAGGAACCCTCTTTGAACATTGCGTCGATAGGCTCCATGCCGGAGATAGGCTTCTCTTTATCTGGAAGTTGTGAAATTACTGCGTCTAAACAGCGTTGGGTAACTTTGGCTTCTTGTGAATTTGCTTGTTTCAATTGTGTAAACTTAGTGACCAGATTCGCCATTTTAATAGCAAAAGGATGATTTACTGTAACGAATATGTCCTGCTTAACGCCAGCATTCTTTTCTAAGTTGTTCTTATTGATAATATCCATTACCAATTCGACCCCTACATTGCCGTGAGCGGCCTTGGCGTGCATTACAGCGGTCTCCATAGGGATACCGGCATATTTACGCAATTCTGTTTCAACTTCTTTATAGGCTTGTTCATATCCCTCTACAGCAGCGTATTTAATACGTGTGGCTTCATCAGAGGCTTTCTTTGCCATATCGGTAAGATTGAATGCGTAAGTACCTTTCTTCGTGTCTACTTTCGGAAGAACCGGTTCGGCGATCTTTTCCATGTGTTGAGGATAATATTTATATTTATCCAGATGACTCCAGGCATTCTTGCAGGTCATTTCGATCGGGAGGTCGTAGAACGTATCAATTACTTTATTGTAAGTAGCTTTCTTTTCCAAGGGCTTTCCTAATAGATTAAATACTTCCGCCTGCTGCGCAATTGGATAATCAGCGGCTTTTTCTTGTAAAGTATGAGAATCTTTACGATGTACCTCTGCTGCGCCGTTATTAAACGCCTGAATTATAATAGGAACGTAATCCGGCGTAAGCCGCATGGCAGAGGCAGTCTTTGCAATCGCCTCGGAAGGAGAAAGGTTATCGTCGAAAACAAGGTCTGTAGCCTTGTTTACGGCTTCTTTGATATTATCGATCTGCGTTTTATTTAGTTTATTCATAGTTTAATAAGGACGGGGTATAAAGCCGGAAGAGGCGCTCTATCAAACTGAAACGCCTGTAATTATTGAACGAGTACTGCTTTTCTTAAATTAACGTCAATATTTTCTGTAAGAATAGTCTGTCTGTAATCTATTTGTGCATCTATAATCAATCAAAAAACATTTCTTATCAGGTATTGCATATTTCTTTTGAAAAGGGTATAATAAGAAAGTGAAGTTTGTAATAATTCAGTTACTTGCAGTGATTGAACTGCTTCCACTTGGATTTTTCCGGTTTATATTTTTATAAACCAGTCGTTTCATTTCGCCGTATTCGGCAAAAACTAGGATTTAACTCCGCTTATTGGGCGAAGTCAAAACGACGTCAAGAGGAAAATTCAATCAGTCATAGTATAAATTATTAGAAGTCCCTTTAATCGAATAAAATGTCGGTTACGTAGAATATTTTTTGAAATAGTCTAAAGAGTTTTCCTGTAAATCGGCAAAAATGTTGTACAATACAATATCGAATATACAATACAATAACATTTATGATAGAATTACCTCAAAGTCGAACGCTGGCGAATTTAAGTTTAACTCCGTTGATAGACGTGGTGTTTCTATTGGTAATTTTCTTTTTGGTTACCTCCCGATTTTCGGAAGAAGAGCGTCGTGCGGATATTAATATCCCCGATTCCGTCGCCGCCGCGCCGCTGATAGCCAAACCCAAAGAGTTAATTGTCAATATAACCTCCGCAGGGGATTACTACGTGGGCGAAGAAAAACTGACCCCCGACGAATTAGTCAAGCAAATTAAACAGCATTGGTATAATAATCCCACCAAAAACAATGTTGTGGTACGCGCCGATAGAAATTGCCGGTTTGAACCCATCTTTTTTTGTATCGATACCTGCCGGAGTGTGGGGATTACGGAATATTATGTAACAGCAAAGGGAACGGAATGAGTCAAGCAACGTGCCAACAACCCGATACCGATTACGCTTCCGAACGTCGTTCTCGATGGCTGTTCCGGCTACAAATATGCTTGTTGCTGAGTATTATCGCTCATATTCTTTTTTTGTACTACATGAAAGACGTTGTAATTGAGTTTTTGAATCCCTCAATTACCCGCTTGGATTCCGAACAGACGGATGCTATTCCGATGCCGGTTCGCGAACAAAAAGTTATGCCCGGCTATGCGGATACGCGTTTGGATAGTCCTCAAATACACGATTCTTTTGAACAGATCAATCCCGCCGCCCCGATTTCTCAGCCGGAATTGGAAGCAGAACGAATTGATCCGAAATTAGAGGAAATGAATATTCAAACCGAGCACGAATTTCAAACTCCGGAAACCCCGGAATTAGCGGACGTTTCGAACATGAAGCCGGTTGACGTGCAGGAATTTGATTCCCCGGTAGAAGAAACAAAGCCGGAAATCAGTCAAACGGTAAATCAGGTAATCAATGGAAACAACGTTCCAGAATCCCTGCCGTTGCCGGAATTGGAAATAGAACTGCCGCAATCGCAGCCGATTAAATCCCCGCAACGGGGTAATCTTGGAGTTTTGGATTCCTCCGATATTCCCGATAGTACTCCAATCGTTTTGCGGTCTGATATTAAAGACAGAATTGTACCGACGACGCCTGAAGTTACCGTCGATTCTGTTATGCCGCCGCTGGAAACTCTGGTTTTGCAAGATATGACAGATATGCCGCTGGATCACACGGAAAACAGCCCGATTCCGGTTCGCCGTCCGATTCCAACGGGTAAACCGATGGATATTGGCAAAGTAAAAGCTCCTACGGTGACGATAGCTTCCTCCCGAACGACGTCTTCGGGGCAAACAACCAGACCGGCTAATTCGGGAGTTCGCGGACTTCCTAAATCGCATTTTGATTCGGCGTCTGCATATAATGAACAAGTTGCCACAGATATTGCCCGTTCTACTATGCGAGATGGTCCGATCAGGGCAGATTCAATCGATATTCCGCCCTCTCGCCCGTCGATTGATCCGACCGTTGGAATATCGTCAATCGGTAATTTGAGCTCGTCTCCGGACGATTACGCGTCGATAAGTACGCCGATTCCCGTTCGTCGTCAGGCGAATCCGGCGGCGGCGTACAAACTACGAGATCCCTCGCTTCGTCCAGAGGCGATTACGCGCTTTGGCGGAGATCCGCAGTTAAATCAATCCATAGAAAACGGACTGAACTTCCTATCCAAAACGCAATGGTCAGATGGAAGATGGTGTTTTCATGTTCAGCCTGATGCCTTTACTTATCGGGTACCCCGGGAGGCACATCAAAACGGTTCGATTCAATGCGATACGGCTGCAACCGCGTTGGGACTGCTGTCTATGATGGGGGCGGGCTATTCTCATATGGACGGAGCGTACCAGCAAGAGGTTCAAAAAGGATTAAATTATTTATTATCGCATCAACAAAAGCGGCCGCCGGTCGGAAAAGACGGACGTTTGGGGATTCCCGGAGCGTTGTATAATACAAACACAGATACAGATAACAACTCGTTATCTTATGCGCACGCGATGGCAACCGTCGCTTTATGTGAAGCATACGGATTAACCCGCGACAGGAAGTTGCTCGAACCCGCTCGCGCAGCGGTCAAATATATAATTGCAACGCAAAATCCGAAATTTGGCGGCTGGCGATATGAAAACGCCGATAATCTCGGACGTCCGTATGCGGAATCCGATACGTCTTCTTCGGGGTGGCAGATTATGGCGTTAAAGTCTGCGGTTCAAGCAGAAATTCTTCCGGCTGAGGTGGTCAATCCCTCGTTGCAAAAAGCGCAGCGATGGCTTGATATGGCACGGAAAAGCGATGGACGGTATGCGTACAATCCGTTTAACGGTTCGGCTTCCGAGTACGGCAATTGGAAACGTACTACCCCAACCATGACAGCCGAGGCCGCCTTTATGCAATGGTGCATCAATCCAGCCGGTGCCGACCTTAAGCCGTCTATAGAATATATTTTGGATAACGCGCCGGGAGATAGCGAAATCGACGGATATAAGCGAGATGTTTATTACTGGTACTACGCTTCGGCTATTATGTTCGCTCAGCAAGGGGATGCGTGGAATCAATGGCAAGGAAAAGTAATGCCGATTATAAAAGATTCGCAGGTATCAGCCGATTCCCCGTTAGGCGGAAGCTGGGATGTCAATAATCCCTCCTTGGATAAATGGAGTCATTTGGGAGGACGGCATTATTTAACCTGTATGAATTTAATGATACTGGAAATCTATACACGACATTTATCGTTTTATAAATGACGTGTAAACAGCTTGTCCGTATTAAAAACGGAGTTTGTGTTTACCGTGGATATTAATACAGTACAAGTTATTGTTTAAAATATCCGTTTCCTTCGGGAGGATAAACGAAAGGTTCAAAGGAAGGTTCAACGCGAGATAATCGGAGGAAAATCTGCCGAAAATATCATCAGGTTGTAGTATCGTGGTGCGATTTTTCCCCCCAGAAGCTGTTGGGCTTTTATCCCTTTAGGAAGGATTATCGCCCTCCGTTTTACAGATTCAGACGAAATGAAACGGCTGATTTATGGTAATATCAGCCCCGGAACATTTCAAGTAGAATCTGTATATATAAAGTATAAACAGACACCAATCAGAACAATGGATAAAATAGACCGTAAAAAAAAGGCGATTCTGCAAGTACTGCAATCAGAAAAAATGCCGCTCAGTTCTACGACGATAATTCCGAATTCCTGAGACTCGGAAACAGACATTGCGCGGATATCGATATTTCCGAGCGAGCTGTACGGATGTATCTTCAACAGATGGACGAACAGGGATTTACCCAATCGGCGGGGCGGGCGGGCAGGACGATAACTCAAAGCGGGCAAGATCAGCTTTACGATATGCAAACCTTGCAGCGTGTTGGGTATTTATCGGCTAAAATAGATCAAATGGTCTATCGGATGTCATTTGATTTGGCAAGTCAAACTGGAATGTTGATAATCAACGTTTCTCTGGTCGATCCGCATATTCTTTCCGGCTGCATAAAGGATATTTGCGATGTTTTCGATTGCGGCTATTCGATGGGAGATCGGGTTAATCTGCTCGGACCGGGTGAAAGTATCGGCGGCGTTTCGATTCCCTTTGACAAAGTGGGCTTCTGTACCGTATGTACAATTACTATCAACGGGGTTTTGCTTAAACATGGAATTCCGATGAACTCCCGTTTTGCGGGCCTGCTGCGATTCCAAAATCGACAGCCGATTCGTTTTACCGAAATAATGCATTATAACGGAACCAGTATAGACCCGTTGGAAATGTTTATTCGGGCTGGTATGACGGATTTTCGCGGAGCGGTGCGCAACGGAGACGGTTTAGTGGGGGCAGGATTCCGTGAAGTTCCGATGGAATCCCGGGCGGAAGTTGAGCAAATCGGCGTTAAGATGAAAAAAATCGGACTTGGTTCGTTTGTCGTTGTCGGCAGTCCCGATCAATCGTTGTTGGGCATACCGGTTAGCGAAGGACGGATTGGCGTGATTACTATTGGCGGGTTAAATCCGATTGCCGTTTTGGAAGAAAAGGGGTATCGGGTCTACTCCCGTGCGTTATCCGGCTTGATGGAGTATCAAAGCATGTATCGATACACCGAATTACCCGAAAAGATCAAGCAGTTTTTGTAAAATGACGGAGGTATCCCGTCTAATCCAAATGGAGAAGTAAAATGCGTAACGAAATTTCCGCCTGTCAGCAATTAACCTATTTGAACTGTGCGTCTTTGGGACCGTTATGCCGAAGCGCACAGCAAACTATGCACAAATGGGCAGATCAACAGGCGGACGGCGGTTCCAAATACTGGTTCGAGTGGTTCGACAGAATGTATCAGTCCATGCCGCTGGCGGCTAAATTGATTAACGCTCAGCCGGAGGAAATCGCGCTAACCCGGTCAACCTCCGAGGGAATAAAGCTGGTTTCCGAAGGGTTTCCGTGGCAGGCGGGAGATAACGTCGTCTTTCCTGCCAACGAATTTCCCGCCAACGTATATCCGTGGACGTATTTGGCAAATCGAGGCGTTGAAGCTCGTCCCGTCCCGATTCCTGATGGAAAACTTACCGCCGAAACGCTGGAGCCGTATATCGATTCCCGAACTAAAATCGTATCGGTCAGCTGGGTGAGTTATTCGACCGGCTGGAAGGCGGATTTGAAAGCAATCGCTCAAATGGTTCATTCCAAAGGAGCGTTGTTGTTGGTCGATGCCATCCAGGGACTGGGAGCTTTTCCTCTGGATGTTGTAGAAACAGACGTGGATTTTCTCTCCGCCGGAGCGCAAAAATGGCTTTTATCAGCTCAAGGATCGGGATTGTTCTACTGCAAAAAATCGGTGAACTCTCGCCTGAAAAATATTAATTTTGGCTGGGCATCGGTTGAGAATTGCACGGATTTTTCGTCGGTAAATCACCCGGAACTGCAAACCGCTCAACGATTTATGACTGGAACGGTCAATACCCCTGCCTGGCTAACGATGGCGGATTCTCTGGAGTTGATTCTCAAGCACGGAATTGATTCTATTTCCGATAATACGAATATTATTGGAATAAACGGAACTTGATGAT
>CAYZMZ010000124.1:1307-8675 GCA_964479655.1 uncultured Planctomycetaceae bacterium | reverse complement strand
TTCCAATATCGCCAAACGTACCGGTATATTGACCGTTGTATTTTGACCCCAGCGCATCGCAATTATCTTCCACCAGCCATAAATCGTGCTTATCGCAAAACGCCTTTACTGCAGCCAGATTAAATGGATTTCCCAGCGTATGGGCGATCATAACCGCCTTGGTTTTGGACGAATACGCCGCCTCCAGTTGCGTTACGTCAATATTATACGACGGTAATACAACATCGACAAAAACCGGAATCACACCAAATTGAACCATCGGAGCGACGGTTGTCGGGAATCCCGCCGCCACGGTAATTACCTCGTCGCCTCGGTGAATTTTTCGTTCACCGAGCAAATCGGACGTCAGCGTCATAAACGCCAGCAGGTTAGCCGACGAGCCCGAATTAACGAACAACGCAGAGGAAACGCCGAGAAAATCCGCCAGCCGTTTTTCAAACTCGCGCGTAAAATGCCCTGCGGTAAGCCAAAATTCCAGCATGGCGTCTGTCAAGTTGAGCATTTCCTTTTCGTCAAACACGCGCCCCGCATAATGAATCGGCGTCTGACCAGGAACAAAGGGCATACTTCCCGATTCGTGTACTAAATGATAGTACTCCGAAACCTTATTGTGAATTTCCTGTCGTAAAGATTCTACCTGATCCATAAACAACCTTCCTTTTGCGCGTCGGCGAGATACTGATTCCAGTCGTCCTCGGTTGAGACGTTCTTTTGTTCATAAAAATTACGGTACCAGCGAACCGTTCGCTCCAGCGTCGTTTCCAAATTCCAAACGGGCTGCCAGCCTAGCAGATGCCTTGCACAGGTAATATCCAGCGTTAAACTTTGCGCTTCATGCCAATTCGATTCGCATTCCATTTCAAACTGGATTTTATCCCAGTACTTTTGCAGCTGTTGTGCACAAAACATCACGTTCCGCACGCCGTCGGCAGGACCGAAATTCCAGCCAGAGGATAGTTTTCGACGTTCGTCTTCTTTGTCGGCACAAAAGAGCTGTTTTCCTAACCAGAGGTATCCGCTTAACGGTTCCAAAACGTGCTGCCACGGACGCGTAGCCAACGGATTGCGTATTTTCGTAACGCTTCCCGCAGCGGCGGCACGCATTAAATCGGGAACGAGCCGGTCAGCTGCCCAATCCCCGCCGCCGATTACGTTTCCGGCGCGAGCACTTGCCAGCCGCTTCCCCAACGCCTCGAAAAAGGAATTGCGATACGCGCTGGTAACCAACTCGGCACACCCTTTTGACGCGCTGTACGGATCGAATCCACCCATCGGGTCATCTTCCCGATAGCCCCAAATCTGCTCTCGATTTTGGTAGCATTTATCGGAGGTAATAATAACTGTCGCCTGAACGGTTGGGGTCAGACGGCTGCATTCCAGCAGATTAACCGTTCCCATAACGTTATCGGCAAACGTTTCCATCGGTTGCTGATAAGAAAGCCGAACCAACGCCTGAGCCGCCAGATGGAATACAATTTCCGGCTTGAAATCATCAAAAACCTCTTTTAGATGCGGTAAATCGACAATATTTTCAGAGCTTTCTCTTGTAAAGCCTAACAGGGAAAAATGATTCAGCCCGTCATTCGGTTTCAGCGAGTATCCCCGCACCTTCGCGCCCATTTTTTCCAGCCAAAATCGCAGCCACGAGCCTTTGAATCCCGTATCTCCGGTAATCAAAACGCGTCGATTTTTGTAGATGTCGTCAAACATGATTACTTTCCCCAATACTTTGTCCAAGGAGCGTTGCCGGATTTCCACAAATCGTTTAACAGCTGATATTCTCGGGGGGTATCCATGCACTGCCAAAATCCTTCATGGCAAAAAACACTCATCTGACCGTCGGCAACGGCGTCGTTCATGGGAGCTTGTTCAAAGAAAATATCTTGATCGGGAGGAATATATTTCGACAGAAATTCCCGATTTAATACCATGAATCCGCCGTTGATATATCCTTCTATTCTAGCTCGCTTTTCCGCGAATCCAACAACCTGATTCCCCTGAATTTGCATTTCTCCAAACCGTCCTTCCGGATGAACGGCGGTTACGGTAATCATCTTTTTCTGTTTCCGATGAAAATCCAATAAATCAAGAATCGGAACATCGCAAACGCCATCTCCGTAAGTCAGGAAAAAATCCCGGTCGGTTTTTTTAATATATTTTCCCGCTTGCAGTACTCGCCCGGCGGTAAGAGTATCTTCGCCGGTATTAGCCAACGTTACTTCCCAGTCTTCTTCGGGATAATTACCGTGATAGGTTACCTGTCCATGCTCTCCCAGCCGAACGGTAACATCGGTAGCATGCGCGTGAAAATTCAAGAAATAATCGATAAATTCCTCCTTTTTATACCCAAGACAGAGTATAAATCGGCGTACTCCAAACGCAGCGTAAGAACGCATGATATGCCATACAATGGGTTGTCCCCCGATCGGAACCATGGGTTTGGGAAGCAATTCAGAAATATCGCGAAGCCGGGTTCCTTTACCGCCGCACAAAATCATTGCAGGGGGCATGGATTGCGTTATTTTTTTCACGGTGAAATTCTCCAGTTTAGGCACAAGGAGCCTGATTATTCCATCTTCTTAAAGCTACAGTTACGATAACCCGTTCTGCTACCGTTCTTATCCTCTTAATGGTATTACATATTGTCAAAATTACAAGGGGGACGCAATTATTTATCTTGATTCCACTTGAGTTTTTCCCTTTTGCTTTACCACATCTCAGCCGTTTCATTTCGCCTAACTCGATAAAACAAAATATTGTATGAATCTTGGGGTGAAATCAAAACGGCGTCGATAGGAAAATCACGTAATCATAGTATATCTTTTAGGAAATACTTAAATTCAATAGTTGATTTCTCCATATTGCTTTCCAAGTGAACCATTTCTTTTTTTGAGGTTACCAAATCAAAGTTTTGTTCATGATTCAATTTTTGTTGAATTTCTTCATTTAGCTCTCGGTTTAACATTTAAGAACTAAAACAACTTGTTCTGATGCGGGATGATAAAAAAACGTTTTTGCTAATGATTACCCTCAGAAAACATGTATTTTTCTTGCTGAAATTTACTGTTTACTGGAATCTTTTGGACAAATAGCAACTACATATCCGTCAATTTCTTTCCACGTATGATAACCAAATGGCGTTATTTCGGGTAAATGTTCAACGCAACAAAATACTATTGGTTCACCTGTTTTAAGCAGTGCTTCCCTATCTTTATAGTAATTTGGATATGGACCATTATTCCAAGGGTAGTACATAGGATGCCAATTAGAATGATTTTCGAATAATAACAAAAAGCTTACTTCTCTGGTCATGTTAATAACCTGTCTGGATTTATAGTCATCTGGAATCGAATTTATCATTTCGGTCATCTTTTGTATAAACTGAATCTTATTTGAATGTTCATACATTCCAGCGAAAGGGCCTGTACCGACGACACGTTGTACTTGTCCTACTTCTAATTTATTTGAAAAATGAAATCCGTATCCCATTGCTCTTAACCCGCATCTGCATAAAGGTAAGCAGAGCAATAAAATGGCTGCAAAACGAAAAAATAGATTCCATCTTTTAATATCCCAGAGCATTTGCATTACGAGTGCAAAAACGATAAATCCGGGAGTCCCTCCCCAATAGCAATGATTACCATCTCCTAATGGGTAATACTCATTCAATGAAATTACAGCAAGGATAGATACGGGTAACACAGTCCAATTTAAGCTGTGTGAATCATTTTTTGTAATCAATTTATAGCAGACAAATAAACACCATATTATCACCAAGCAGAATAGAACACCCCAAAACGGATCTCGAAATATCCCATCGTGTAATAAATTTGGGGTTCCAGGCACGGTTTTCATCATCTCGGCAAACCTTGATGCCAACACAAATTGTTGAAGGAAGTAATCATTAAGTGCACCATTTACATATAACCAAGCAGTTAATAAAGTTGCAAATACAATGCTGCCAACAGAAAAAAACAATGCGCGTTTAACCGTACTAAATAATGATTCCTGATACTTCCAATGAAGAATAAGTGTAATTAAACCAACTGCGGGTACTACCAATCCGTATGGTTGACGGAAACCAAAAGGTATCATCGAACAGAAACCAATTAAAAACCAAATATAGGTACAATTAGAAGCTGATTGTTCGATAACTCTCATTAAACAATAACAGATAAGTAACAAAGAAAACAAAGAATAGACAGAACACCATGGATAAAATACGTCAATATAAAAAGGTGGTTGGGTATAAAACAACAACAGAGGAATCCAAATAAACGCAGGTCTAAGTATTTTTCGGGATATTAGGAAAAGTAGCACCGAAATACCCGAATAGAATACTACAGTAAGCCATCGAAGTACTATCACTTTCCCCGAAAATAAATAGACTGCCGCACTCTGTAACAGCACTGTTAGGACGCCATATTGAGAAAAGGTATCGCGATATGGCATTTGACCTTCCGCAACATCCAAGGCAGGCTTTAACATGACACCATCGTGATGAAAATCAGCTCTTGTTGAAGCCCAAAATCCAAACCAGACAAGTGTTTTAAAAAATAAGAAAATGGACGTGATTTTTGGTCGATCACAGATCCGATCTAACATATATGAAAAAATATTTACCATAATTTTTGATTAGTGTATTGCAAAGATATTAAAGTACGCCATAAAAGATTTAAACGATGAAGTGAATCTGCAGTATATTTTTCGGCTGGACTGACGTGTAAATTTACGTTATCAAAATTCCCTCGAAGTTTCAATCACAATAAAAACGACCACTTAATGGTATTACATATTGTCAAAATTACAAGGGGGACGCAATTATTTCTACTTTAGAAAATACTAATCCCTAATTTTTTCAAAAAACAAGACGAATGTAATCTGAAAACGCTTGACAAAGTGATTCTACCCTGTTACAATAGATAAGCAACGGTTTAGAGGCAACGGGATTAGTCCCCTTTGGTCGGGATTTTCAAGCTGTCCTCAGTCCGCTTTGCTTTACGCCGCTATAAAAGTCAATTCCGCTGTTATGAATAATCCAATAGAACAACAAAAAGAGCAAACTTCCGCCGTTGACATATCTCCCTTTTCCGTTGACTGGTACGAATCGATGGTACGTATATTGGGACGAACTACCTGTCAGACGCTTGGATTGTTTGCTATTCCAGACGATTTTGTTTTATCGGTTGTTATTCCCGTTTACAACGAGGAAAAAACGTTGTGTGAACTTTTGGACGTCGTTGCCTCGGTTCCTATTCGTAAGCAAATTATTCTCGTTGACGACTGCAGCCAAGACGCCACGCGGACTGTTATGCAGGAACTTGAAACGGCGTATAAGGACGATTCCTATAATCAGCTTCTTCTTTTGTATCACGATGTCAATCGCGGAAAAGGAGCCGCTTTACGAACGGGTTTTGCGCATACAACAGGAAACGTTGTTATAATTCAAGACGCCGACTTGGAATACAATCCCAACGAATACATGCGATTACTCAAACCTATTCTCGACGGCAAAGCAGACGTCGTTTACGGAAGCCGATTTTTGGGAGATCAGCCGCATCGTGTGCTATATTATTGGCATTCGGTGGGAAATCGATTTTTAACGATGCTGTCCAACTGGTTTACCAATCTGAATCTGACAGATATGGAAACCTGTTATAAACTCTTTCGACGCGAATGCTTGGAGGAAATTCTGCCCGAACTGAAGCAGAATCGCTTTGGTTTTGAGCCGGAAGTTACCGCCCGGATTGCCAAAAAGAATTTTCGTGTTTATGAAATTTCTGTCAGCTATTCAGGAAGAACCTATCAGGAAGGCAAAAAAATCGGCTGGCGGGATGGCGTCAAAGCCATTTGGTGTATTCTATGGTACGGATTATTCGCATAGAAGTATTGCCTCATAAATAACGTTCTATAAAAATACAACGGAACCGTAATATTGCCAATTTCTAATTCAAATTCGTCTTTCTGCAGTTCACAAAAACCGTTTGAAATGCACTGGAAAAATAATTCTCCCCATATTGATTTTCGCGGAAAATAGTTTATACTACGACTACTTCATTTTTACTGCTGATGCCGTTGGAATCTCGCCTTCGTGTGAATAAAAACTCCCTGTTTTACAGATTATGGCAAAATGAAACGGCTGTTATGATAGTATAAGTCGGGATTTTCAGATGGAAGCAAGTACTTAACACAACAAAATAACAAAAGATAAAATCATGCACTATAATTATAAAACAATCGGAGTTTGCTCCGAAACAATTGAGTTCGATTTGGAAAACGATACCGTTCATAACGTCCGATTTTACGGAGGTTGCAACGGCAATCTGCAAGGGATTGCACGGCTGGTAGAAGGGATGACCGTTAAAGAGCTGGTAAGCCATCTTAAAGGGATTCGTTGCGGAGGCAAGTCAACGTCCTGCCCCGATCAGCTGGCTCATGCTGTACAAATGGCGCAAAACAAAAAATAGGACTTCCCCGGAAGATTCAGGAAGATTCAGGAAGATTCCCCGGAAATCCCGAACTGAAGATTCCCCAAAACCCTCCCTGACTTGGATTGTTTTCTAAAAGAACATCCAAGTCAGATTCAGATTCTGTATCGTCCTGCGGATATACAGGCGGGAGGAATATAATAGTCTGGTAATTTCAAGCAGTCCGTTAAGCTATTAATTCGATTTATTTATACTGGTGCCACTTGAGTTTTTCCCGTTTATATAACCATATCCCAACCGTTTCATTTCGCCTTAATCCGTAAAACAGGGAGTTTTTGTTCCTTCAGCGGCGAAATCAAAACGGCGTCGATAGGAAAAATCAAGTAGTCATAGTATAATCGGCAAACCGCTGGAAATCTATCGTTTTACAGGGCACTGATTTTTGTGATCCCAATAGGGCGACATGGCTCGTAATCGTTGGACGATACCGGGGAATTTATCGATAATATAATCAATTTCTTCGTCGGTAGTATAGCGGCTGAAACTGAATCGGGTTGAACCGTGCATCGCAGTAAAGGGAACGTTCATCGCCCGTAAAACGTGGCTGGGTTCCAAAGAGCCGGAAGTACAAGCGGAGCCGCTGGAGGCGCAAATCCCCGCCTCTGCCAGCTGATATAAAATCGCCTCGCCTTCAATGCAATCAGCGGCTATATTAGACGTATTGGGCAATCGGGTCGCTCCGCGTCCGTTTATTACTATGTACGGAATTTTCTCCAACAAGGCGTTTTCAAAACGCGCACGCATAACGCGAACGCGGTCGGAATCGGCAGCATGAGTTCGAGCCGCTAATTTCATCGCCTGCGCCATTCCAATTATATACGGAACGTTTTCCGTACCTGCCCGGCGTCCGTTTTCTTGATGTCCGCCAATCAATTAATAC
>CAYZMZ010000124.1:0-1297 GCA_964479655.1 uncultured Planctomycetaceae bacterium | reverse complement strand
CAATCAAATACGGACGAATACGGGTTCCCTTTTTAATATACAACGCCCCGACGCCTTTGGGAGCATGGAATTTATGACCGGAAAAAGAAATCATATCGATGTTTCCCGCCATTAAATCCAGCGACTTTTTCGTAGCGGTTTGCGTTGCGTCTGAATGAAAGATTATTTTCGGATCGGTTTCTTTGGCTATTCGCGCCATTTCTTCAACCGGAAAGACAACGCCGGTTTCGTTGTTGGCGTGCATAATCGAAACCAACAGCGTATCGTCGTCCAAGGCGCGAACGTATTCTGTCATGTTTAATTCGCCCAGTCGATTAACGCTTAGGTACGTAACCCGGTATCCGCGCCGCTCCAGTTCTTTACAAACCTCCAGAACCGCCGGATGTTCAACGGCAGTCGTAATAATATGCCGTCGATTGCTATTAGCGGCAGCAGCTCCAAAAATCGCCGCGTTATTGCTTTCCGACGCGCAGGAGGTAAACAAGATCGTAGACGGGTCTTCTATATTCAGGCATTGAGCAATCGTCTGACGCGCTGATTTTAACGCCGCGGCTACGGTCAACGCGGGCGGATACATGGAACTGGGATTAAAATATAGCTCGTTAAAATAGGGCATCATAGCGTCCCGAACTTCCGGGGCAATAGCTGTTGTAGCGTTATTATCGACGTAAATCATAATTTTAACCTTTAAGGTGTTTTTGCGGGAGATATTCTTTCTCCGACTTTGTAACTTCAGTTGATTTTATTTCAAATCGCCCGCTTCAAGTATTTTTGTGAAATAAGACATCTTGCATAATATACTGTTTCCAATTGATTTTTCCGGTTTGCATAACAAAAATCAGTCGTTTCATTTCACCACAATCGGCAAAATAAGGATTTAGCTCAACTAATTGGGCGAAATCAAAACGACGTCAAGAGGAAAATTCAGGTAGTCATAGTATAAAGGGGCAATCCGAACTATTTCCAAGCAGGGGAACTATGCGTATTATACCGCAAAAGCCCAGATAGTAAAGACCCGCCGGAAATCCGGTTTTCTCCGCAAAATAGAGAAAATAACAGGGAAGCCCCGAGCCGGGGAGGCGGTTCGGCTACCGCCGGTTGCCCAAAAAAGCTTTATCGTTGTAAAGGACTGAATTTTACGGGAAGACGCAAAGACACGAAGGAGCACGAAGAGGGGAATACAAGGATAGGTTTTGAATACCGTATTGAACGGAAGTATATGCGCCTTTAGGTGTTCCCGTGTGGTAGAACGAACGACGAAAAAATAACCCCGCTCCCGTTAGGGAGCGACGAACGG
>CAYZMZ010000123.1:0-8675 GCA_964479655.1 uncultured Planctomycetaceae bacterium | reverse complement strand
TGCCGGAGAATTAAATCGTGTTCGCACTTGAAAATATTATCGATGTTCAGCCGTTTTCTTGGCCGCAGGAGGAAAAGGAACGATTTTATCTTTCTGCTCTAACCGATTTAACCGAACATCACAAAACGAATTGTCCGCAATTCGCACGTATTTTAGAGGGCTGGAATTGGAATCAGACGGCAGGTACGGCACCCCAAAACGTTTCCGATTTCCCCTTTATTCCCGTTAGGCTATTTAAACAGTACGTCTTAAAAAGTATTGCTGATTCGGAAATTGTCAAAACTATGACGTCTTCTGGTACGACAGGTCAAATGCCGTCGAAAATATTTTTAGATCGGGCAACGTCTGCCAACCAATCCAAAGTTTTATTAAAAATCTGCGCCAATTTTCTCGGTCCGAAACGCTTACCGATGTTAATTATCGATTCTCCGTCCACGGTAAAAAATCGAAATTTATTTTCGGCTCGCGGAGCGGGAATCCTCGGATTTTCAATGCTCGGACGCGCTCCGGTTTACGCCTTGGATGACGACATGAATCTGAATTATGCTGCCGTCGAGGCATTTCTGGATAAATTTTCAGACAGCGATATTTTTGTATTCGGATTTACCTTTATGATCTGGCAGCATTTCTATCGCGCTTTAGAAGCATCCGGCAAACGACTGCCCTTGGAGCGGGGAATTATGCTTCATGGCGGCGGCTGGAAAAAATTGTTGGATCAGGCAATAGATAACGAAGTGTTCAAAAGAGCACTGCACAGCGTTTGCGGAATCCAGCACGTGTACAATTATTATGGGATGGTTGAGCAAACCGGCTCCATTTTTATGGAATGTGAATGCGGGCGATTACATTCGTCCATTTTTTCCGATGTAATTATTCGCGATCCGCACGATTTTTCTTGCTGCGATACCGGACAGCGAGGATTGATTCAATTGCTGTCTTTACTGCCGACAAGTTACCCTGGTTACAGTATTTTATCAGAGGACGAAGGAGAAATTACGGGAGTTGACGATTGTCCCTGCGGACGAAAGGGTAAAACCTTTAAGATATTCGGTCGCATTAAAAACGCGGAAGTTCGCGGCTGTTCCGATACATATACGCAAAAAGGACTGTAGTTATTTTACTGCCGGTTTATACCTGGTTTCACTTGGCTTTTTCCGGTTTGCATAACAAACCTTAGTCGTTTCATTTTGCCCCTATTGATCAAACAAAGCGTTGTTTGATTCTGGAGGGCGAAATCAAAACGACGTCAAGAAGAAAAAATCACGTAATCGTAGTATAATATTTCCGAAACGTTTCCGGCGCAATCCCCCGATAACTCAAATTAATAATATAGGTTAATAATATAGGCTATGGATTCAACAGCAATTACTTTTCTGGTCGGTAAATACCCGTTGTCAGTACGACCTTGTCAGCCGTATTCAGACCCGGTATGCGAATTTCTCAACGCGCTTTCCAGTCGTTTGCGTAAAGACAGTTCAGCAAAACAGTACCCAGATATTCAAACGTTTTCCTTTTGGTGCCGCAAGGCGAATATCGCCCGATTGAAATCAGAATACGAAGACGGGAATCAGCGTTTGGGGCGCGGTTTAGTATTTCATATCGCACCGTCTAACGTCCCGATCAATTTCGCCTTTTCGTTTGTTTTTGGGCTTTTATCCGGAAACGGCAATTTCGTTCGTGTTCCTTCCAAACCTTTTCCGCAAACTGATATTGTAACTCAGGCGATACGGGAAATTCTATCCGAGGAACGTTTCAAGGCGATTGCCGACAGTACAGCTTTTGTACGATACGAACGCAACGACGAAATAACCCGCGAAATATCCGCTCAGTCGCAAGCCCGAATTATCTGGGGCGGCGATACCGCAATTCGTTCAATTCATCAATTTCCTATTGACGTTCGCGGCGTAGAAATCGCCTTTGCCGATAGGTATTCGCTTTGTTTAATCAACGCAGAGGCCATCGCAGCGGCGTCCGAAGCTCAGTTACTCCAGTTAGGTCAGAGTTTTTATAATGATACGTATTTAATGGATCAAAACGCGTGTTCGTCTCCGCATTTAATACTCTGGCAAAACAATCCCTGTGAACAACTCAAAGCAAAATTTTGGAAGTCGGTTTTTCACGCTGCGCAAAAATATGATTTGCCCGCTGTCAAAGCGGTTGATAAACTTACCCTTATGTGTTCCAATGCCGTTGATTTTCCTGAAGTTGAAGGCGTTATCCGGCACGGTAATTTGTTATGGCGGTCGAATCTGAAATCGATTCCCCCTCGTTTAACCGATTTGCGCGGTAAATTTGGTTTGTTTTACGAGTATAATTTGTCCGATTTAGACGAGTTAATTCCCGTAATCAACAGTAAAATTCAAACTCTAACGGTTTTTGGTGTAGATAAATCACAAATTTCCCGATGGATTATTAATAACGGGATAACCGGAATTGATAGAGTTACCGATATTGGAACTGCGTTGGATATCGGTGTAATTTGGGACGGTTTTGACATCGTTAAAACCCTGTCGAGAATTATATCCATTTCATAAAATTTCGGAAAAATCCGGAAATAATTGAGTTATCACACTTTAGAAAAGCAGAAAAGATAATTATGAGATTACTAGAAGGTAAAAATGCCGTTATAACAGGCTGTCTGCAAGGAATCGGCTTGGCAACGATGAATTTATTTGCGGAAAACGGAGCCAATATTTGGGCCTGCTGTCTTCATGAAGATGCCGATTGGCTAGAGCATGTTCATCAGTTGGAAGCCGCCCAAAACGTTACCATTACGCCCCTTTATTTTGACTTGCTTCAGCCTGAACAAATAAAGGCAGGATTTAAAACAATCATGTCGGCTAAAAAACCGGTAGACGCCTTGGTCAATATCGCGGGAATGGCTAACGATGCGTTGTTTCACATGATTACCATGGAGCAAATGAAAAAAACTTTTGAAGTCAATTTCTTTTCTCAGATGCTTCTAACTCAATACGTAACCAAATTAATGGTTCGCCAAAAGTCAGGCAGCGTAATCAGTATTTCGTCTATTGCCGCTTTGGACGGCAATCCGGGGCAGCTTTCCTATAGCGCAAGCAAGGCCGCTTTGATTGGAGCTACAAAAACCCTGTCCGCAGAATTGGGGGAACACGGAATCCGGGTAAACGCGATTGCTCCTGGAGTTATTAAAACAGCGATGACCGATAAACTAACCCTCGAGGTTATCGAAAGATTAATGATTCCCAGCCATTTAAAACATCTGGGACTTCCTGAAGACGTGGGAAATTTAATCGTCTTTTTAGCCTCTGACATGTCCCGGTATATTACGGGTCAGATAATTCGTGTTGACGGCGGAATTGGTTGATTTTCAATCGATGGTTTAGAAATTTCCTTTAATTTACAGGTACTAAAATGAAATTGCTGCAAGATAAAAACATAATTATTACAGGTTGTAATCGCGGAATGGGGAAGCAGATGCTTGAACTGTTTGCGGAAAACGGAGCTAATATATGGGCTTGCGCCAGAAAAAATACCGACGAATTTGAGCAGCGTTGTCAGAATCTGGCTCAACAAAACGGCGTTGAAATTTGGCCGGTTTATTTCGACTTGGCAAACCCAGAGGAGATTAAAGCCGGATTTAAGGTTATCATGTCGGCTAAAAAACCGGTTGTCGGCTTTGTAAACAACGCGGGAATCACGTATAATGCGCTGTTTCAAATGACAACAATGGATAAATTTTCCGAAGTATTCCAAATTAATTTTTTTGGTCCAATGCTTTTTGAGCAATATGTAGTAAAACTGATGCTTAAAAACAAGCAGGGAAGTGTTGTTAATATTGCTTCAACCGCCGGAATGGACCCGACATCGGGCAGAACGGCTTACGGAGCCAGTAAAGCCGCTGTTATTTCGGCAACACAAACTATCGCGTTAGAGTTAGGTACGCAGGGAATTCGAGTAAACGCAATTTCCCCCGGAATTACTCATACCGATATGGTTGCGGAAAGTATGAGTCCTGAAATTATTCAGGAATCCATCGATATGACGATGCTTAAGCGAATTGGAAAACCGATCGATATTGCCAATACGGCGATGTTTTTATGCTCAGATTTGTCGTCTTATATTACCGGTCAGGTAATTCGGGTTGACGGCGGTTTGGGACGAAAATAACCTGGTTCCATTTGATTTGTTTCGGTTTGCATAACAAACCGCAGTCGTTTCATTTCGCCCTAATCAGTAAAACAAAGGGGTTGTTTTATTTTTGTTCGGGCAAAATCAAAACGACGTCAAGAGAAAAAATCAATCATAGTATAACCTTTGAAAACGCTTATTTTTGAACGTCCAATTTTTATTTTATGCAAAGCAATACGCGAACAAAATGAGTAGTGAACACAATTACGACAGAATCAAAACAGCAGCTGCAGAAATGCGGCTTAATGCCCTTAAATTGGCTTTTAAGGCGGGCAATATAGGGGCGCATATCGGTCCTGCGTTATCAATAATCGATATTTTGGCGGTTCTTTATACCGGGATTTTGAAGTTAAATCCGAAAAATCCGCTGGATGAAACACGGGACCGATTTATTCTCAGCAAAGGTCATGGCGCGTTAGGTTTATATACGGCCTTGGCTGAAGCGGAGCTAATTTCTCATGACGAATTAGAAACTTTTGAATCCGAAGGGGGATTATTCCCCGGTCAGCCGCTTTTTTTACCTGATAAGGGAATTGAATTGGCAAGCGGGAGTTTAGGATTAGGGTTGTCTGTTGCTCAGGGGATAGCCATTGCTTTGAAAAAACGCCGTTCTGAAAGTCGGGTTTGCGTTTTAATGGGAGATGGCGAATGTAACGAAGGTTCCGTTTGGGAATCTGCCCTGTCTTGTGCAAATTTCAAATTGAATAATCTGATTGTTATTATCGATCACAATAACATGCAAAGCGACGGGGCGAGTAAAAATATTCTCGATATGGGAGATATAGCGAAAAAATGGGATTCGTTTGGATTTGAAGTTTTTCAAACACCTGGTCATAATATCCCGAACTTATACGATACCTTTGAGAAGGTATTTAAGCTCGATATTCAAAAACCGATTGCTGTTATTGCTCATACAATCAAGGGAAAAGGGGTTTCCTTTATGGAAAATAATCCTCAATGGCATCATAACAGAATTACAGCAACAGAATATCAGCAAGCCATAGAAGAAATTCAAAATTCAAATAGAGGATTGCAATAATGATCTCCAGAGTCCAAATTAGAACGTTATCAAAACTGGGACATCGCGGTACGCTTGGGGTTACTTTGCTGGAAATTGCCCCGCAAATGGAAAACCTGATTGTTCTTACGGCTGATTTGTCTACTACTTCAGGTTTGGCTAGATATGAAAGTACGTACCCGTCCCAATTTATGAATATGGGCATTTCAGAAATGAACATGATAGGAGTTGCGGCCGGACTTGCCATGGAAAAATACGTGCCGTTTACTACGACTTTTGCCACCTTTGCGGCCATGAGGTCTTACGAGGTTATCCGGGTTAATCTTGGCTACATGAAAAACAACGTAAAAGTGGTGGGCATGGCTGGCGGATTTAGTATGGGCATGTTTGGAAACACGCATTACGCAATAGAAGATATTGCCTTGATGCGGGCAATTCCCAATCTTACCGTTTTATGCCCCTCTGATTGTCTTGAGGTTTCTAAAGTGGTTAAGGCTGCTGCGGCATATAACGGACCGGTTTATATCCGTTTGGGCGGAATCGCCAACGTTCCGATAGTATATCAGGAAGATTACGATTTCCAGATCGGCAAGGCGATTACCCTGTGCGAAGGAACCGATATTGCTATTATTGCTACCGGAACAATGGTTTATCAAGCACGCGAAGCTGCGAAAATTCTGTTGGAAAAAGGAATCTCGGCTTCTGTTGTAAATATGCACACCGTTAAGCCTCTGGATTCGGAAACCTTGCAAAAAGTTACGCAGGGAAAGAAGTTAATCGTTACCGTTGAAGAGCATAATATTATCGGCGGACTGGGGTCTGCTGTTGCCGAGCTTATTTCCACTTATAAACAGTCTCCTCGGCAGTTATTTATCGGTGTTCCTGATACTTTCTGCAAGCCCGGAACGTATGAATATCTGTTGGATTACTTCGGTCTGACTGCGGAAAAAATTGCGGATAAAATTATGCGGACTTTGGAATAATTTTATTATTTCTATGCTTGAATACAGTGTTATTGAAAAGCGGAAATTGGACGTAAAACGATTTCCGCTTTTCGTTTTCTTGCGTATTTCCTTTCCTGAGTAGCGGAAAATGATAGATTGTACGGCTTCACGTGTTCTACTGGTTCCACTTGACTTTTTCCGGTTTGCAATAACAACCGCAGTCGTTTCATTTCGCTATAATCAGTAAAACTGTGAGTGATTATTCCTCTGAAGGGCGAAATCAAAACGAGGTTAAGAGGAAAAAATCACGTGTTCATAGTATAATCGGTATAAACAACCACGATAATAAAATCTTCCCATCGATACCAACGCAACGGAGTTTTTTTTCGCTTACCGTTTTCCATTAAAAATTGAACGGTAAAAGCGTTTTTGAATTTATCGGAATTTTCAAAATCGTCGGATTTAGCTGACTGGATAGTCTCTGGTACTTTTACTTTTACCAAGTATTCTTTCGGACGAAAAGGGACTTTGTTGCTGTCTATATTCGCCTTAAAAGCGGCTTCCTTTGATGCCCAAATCAACTCGGGAAGAAAACTCATGGCGGGGCATTGCTGAAGCAATTGAATTTCTGATTCCGTAAAATATTGCCGCTGAACGACCGGTGAAACGGAGCCGAGTTGGGTAATATCAATTCCAATTTCCGAATTGGGTATATTTGATACGGCGACCGCGACAGCATTTTCCGCATGAGAAATCGAAAAAATATAGGGCAGGTAACAAGCACGTGAATCTATGAGATACGGTTTGCAACCGCGCCCCATTTTATCTTTGGAATGAATTGTCAGGCAGGAACAGGGTTCAAGCGTTCCTCCGTATTTTTGGGATAAGAGTTGTTTTACCAAAAAACGACCGGTAATCCAATTCTGCTTTGTTTGCGGGTGCGAAATACCCGAAGCGTATTCCTTTTCCGCACTCGAAAGGATATTTTCCTGATATGGAATACTATCGTTAAACGCCGCACTGAAACAAAAGGAGGAAAATATTTTATCAAACATCTATTTTTTTAAGGATCGTAAAAATATTCCGCCCCATGCACTCAACAATATCGCCGGCATAACGGTTAAATCGCTAATCAAAGCCGAAAAGAGCAGGGCGCACATAAAGAAACTAAAGTATATCGTGGGAATAAATGGACTTGCCATGTAGGTTACCAATCCCAACGAACAAACGGACGAGGTTTGGAACATCGCAGCTCCGCATTTGCGATATGCCAACTGAACCGATTCCTTTCTGTTAAGTCCGCGTTGATGTCCAATTCTAAACCAGGTGATAAAATGTACTGTATTATCAACCGCGATTCCCAGCGCGGCAGAGCCGGTAAGCATCGTCCCCATTTCTACCCGGGTTCCAAGCCAGCCGACGATTCCAAAAACGAAAATAACGGGTAACAAACTCGGATATACCGCTAAAATTCCGCAGCGAAAACTTTGGAACAGGCAAATTAAAATCAAGGCAATAATTCCAAATGCGGTTAGAAAACTCATTTGCAAGTCTGCCAGCAATTGTTGTTGCGCCTTGTATACAACCGGAACGCCGCCGGTAACCAAGTATTCTACCGATGAATCCGGAGCGATGGTCTGCGGAGCCTCCCCTTGCTGATCTGCGGAAGTTGAAACAGGATTCGGCTGATTTTCCGGGGAATTATCCAACGGCGGATTAACTGATTGTTCGGTCGGAATAATATTATCGTCCGGCACGATATTTTCGTCTACGATAATCGCCGAGGTATCGAGATTATCATCGATTTTAATTTCTGAATTGAAGTTTGAATTATCCGCCGACGAATTTTCGGGCGTTTCCGATTTGGGATTTTGCTCCGTCTTTGATTCTTTCTTTAATTCTTCGGAAAACGGACTGGACGCGTGCGTTTCGTGTTCGGATTCCGTTTGGAATGGATTGTCATCGGATACCGTACTGCCGGCTGGAGTATCCGTCGAGAGAGGAATATTCAGATTTTCCTCCGCAACGATAGGAATATCGGCAGAAACCGGAATTAAATCCGTATCCGTTCCAGAGGCGCAGATCGAAATACAAGGCTTTTCCGGCTGAACAGCCTGATTAATCTGAGCAACTTGATTACCCCGCTCCGACTGACTTGCTAGATGAATATTTGTATTACAACTATTATTACACGCAGTACGAATTGACGGATAAAGCTCCGTATTTATATTTTCATTTGTTTGAGCGATTTTTAATTCCGCGCAATTATCTCCCGACTGCTGTTTGACAACTTCTTTGATTTTCTGGATAATCGGACCGTAGTCCATTCTTCGCATGGCAAAAGTTCGGACAGTAATTCGCCAGTATTGTCTTCCATTTTCTTCCTTGAAAAAGCCGGATTTCTCAAATCCCTGTTTGGCAGAATCGATTTTACGATTAAATACCCGTCTGAAAGCCGCAATTCGCGTTCCTGATTCGGGTATGTCGGGCATAAAATTGGTAATACTGATTACGCCGACATCGGGTAATTCCTGCTTGATTTTTTC
>CAYZMZ010000122.1:0-8722 GCA_964479655.1 uncultured Planctomycetaceae bacterium | reverse complement strand
GCTACGCGGTTGGGGACGGGAGCAAGCTCCCTTTGTGAAAGCGGGAGCAAGCTCCGCGCACTCCATAAAATCGTCCGCCATCTGCGTATACATCCGTTCTGATTTATATTCGTTACGTGGGCGATGTAATTACTCGTCTGATTCTGCGGCAAAATCGGAGGCGTCGTCCGATTCGTTTTCCTCTTCGGAACCGTCGTCGGAATCGTCTGAGGCGCGATTGATGAATTTCATGGCGTCCTGCTGGACAATAAGTACATTGTCCCCTAAATTCATGTCGGCGGCCTCGGATTCCTGTTGAGAATCGACTATCGGCTTGCCGTTTTCGTCCAATTCAACGTCGGCCATCGCTGTTTTGCTCTTGGCTAATTCAATGAGTTTGGCATGGAGATCGTCTTTATCTACCCCGTTGATACTGCTGACAGCGGCGGCAATTTCGCCTAAATAACGGAGGAATTGCTGTCTTCGACCGGATTCCTGCTTGACTTTAAGCCGACGACGGAGGTACATGCCCAGCTTTCGTCCAACCGCCTGCAAGGCTAATCGGAGTTCCTTCTGAATTTCGGGATACAAGGCGATAGCCTCTTTGGATTCGGAGGTAAAGGGAACCCAAACGCTGGCTAAATGTACCATAATACTCACCGGTCCGGATGGCAGGCTGTTGCGGGACTGACTTAAACCGTAAGACCGCCAGTTCATGCCTTTAATCGTTTGAGTAATCGCGCAGCCGCTTTCCTGAAATTGCAGCGGAACGCGGTTGGCGTATCGCATAACGTTCATCGTTTGCCCTTCGGAAAGATTGACGTTGTGCATAGCTTCAAACAGGAGGTTAATTTCTCGTTCGGAAAGCCCTTTGGGCGCTTTCCGGGTTCCGATTTTCGCGTTCTGCAAAATACGGTCTGCGCCGTCTGCACCCAGTCCGTAGAAGGTCATCATTAAAAACTGGCGGAGAGTTCTGGTATCCGTTTCGTCTAGCAGTTCAATTAATAATTCTTTGCTGATTTGCTGAGTTACGTTCGCCCCGCCGTACACCAATCCGACTTCAATTTGAAATGGATTTCCGCGATAGACAGCCGGCGGTCTGGTTGCGGCGGTATAAAACTCGCCGGGAACAACGGTATGCATTCCCTTTAAGAGCAAGTCTTCTCCAATAGGCGACAAACATTCAGTAGACGGATTAGGCAGCTTGGTATTTTGAATAGTCTTGAACAGAAGTTCAACTTTATCCCGGTCGATTTTACCCGGAGCCGTTTTGGACGATACGCCGGACTTATCGCAAATTTCCGCCGCCTTAACCGAACTGACTTTGGAAAAAGACTTCGACAGAAAGGCTTCCAGACTGGTTTCCTTGGTATCTTTGAGCATCGTAGCCAATCGCCCCAATTCAATTCCGTACGGATGGGGTTTGATTTCTTTGGCTTCCGGAGGCAGCTGATCGGTAGAACGCTCTATATCGCGGTAATCGTCGTCTTCCGGTCCTTTATAATGAAGCGTTAAATGGGGATTGGCAATCGCGGTTTGCTCGATGTATTCGTCAACCGACCCGCGCCCCCGCTGATATTTGGCCTCTAATTCAATACAAATTCGGGTACCGTGGGGAACGTCATGCCAGCTGATATGATTCTTTTCCAAAGCCAGTTCCCGCTCCGCTTGAGCCGCCGGAATCGCCAGCCCTTCCCCGCCCTCGTTGAGAACTTCCGGCTCGTTGGTTTTGGTATTGATTCTTAACTCGCAAAAATAGGCGTTCCGCTTGCTGATTTGAGACATGATTCTCACCGGCTTGCCGCTGGTTAAAACGCCGTACATTCCAGCGGCAGAAATACCGATTCCCTGCTGACCACGGGTCATTTTTAATTTATGAAATTTAGAACCGTATAACAGCTTGCCGAAAATCGGAGGAATCTGTTTTTTTACAATACCCGGACCGTTATCCTGAATCCAAACTCGATACCGATTTTCGGTTGTTTGATCGATTCCAACCCAAATTTCAGGCAGAATCCCCGCCTCTTCGCATGCGTCAAGCGAGTTATCGACCGCCTCTTTTACGGTAGTAAGAAGCGCTTTGCGCGGATTATCGAATCCAAGCAAATGCCGGTTTTTCATAAAAAATTCGCTTACGGAGATACTTTTTTGCGACTGCGCCATGGATTCGGCGGTCGCGCGACGTTTACGAGCGGGAAGTTCTGTTGTTCCGGTACGGGTTTCTGTTGCCATGAGAAAAAATCTGGTATATTATCAGCTAAATCTAAATTAAAAACAAGAAAACAAACGCCCTTCACGTCTACCCGATAAACAGATGTCCTTTTGTTTATGATAGACGTGAAGTCCAACGCGGTTTTGAAATTAGTGTCTAAAATGACGCTTTCCAGTAAAGATCATCGAGATGCCGTACTTATTGCAGGCGTCGATAACCTCTTGATCCCGGATACTTCCACCAGGCTGAATAATCGCCTCAATCCCCGCTTTGTGGATTCTTTCGACGGAATCAGGGAAGGGGAAGAAGGCGTCGGAGGCCAAAACCGCTCCGTTGATTCTATCGCCGGCGGTATTGATGGCAATTTCAACCGAGCCAACCCGATTCATTTGCCCGGCTCCGGCACCTAAAAGCATGTTGTCTTTGGCGACGGTAATCGCGTTGGATTTTACCATCCGGCATACGTCCCAGGCAAACGCCATGTCTTCGCGCTGTTTGCTGGTAGGCGTAGCGGTTGTAACGACTTTCCAATCGTCGGAATTATCGGCTTGAACGTCGGCTTCCTGCATTAAAACGCCGTCTTCAATCGGACGATACGCCCAGCGGGAGGCGGCGTTTAATTCTCCGACTTTCATCAGTCGAACGTTATTTTTCCATTTAGGAACGGTAGTCAGAATTTCCAACGCCTCGGGCGTAAAATCGACGGCAGCAATCGCTTCGATAAAATGCCCCGGCTGAGCCAGATATTCGGCAGACGCCTTGTCCAAAACGCGGTTGACTCCTAAAATAGAGCCGTAAGCGGAAAGCGGATCGCCTTCCATCGCCTTGCGCGTCGCCTCTTCCAAAGTATCGGCCTGCGCCAGTCCGCACGGATTATTATGCTTGATAACCGAAACGGCGGGTTTGGAGAAGAATCGAACGTCAGCCAAGGCGGCGTCTAAATCCATTAAATTATTGTAAGACAGCTCTTTACCGTTGAGTTGTTCGGCGTTGACAATATTTCCGGTCTTCGCTGCGTTGGCGGCGATATAATAAGCTCCTTTTTGATGCGGATTTTCGCCGTATCGCAAAACAGAAGCGCGCGTATAATTTAACGACAGCGTGGCGGGGAATCCGTCTTCAGTCGTAACTCCGGCAAAATAAGCGGCAATCGCGGTATCGTACATAGCAGTATGAGCAAACGCGGCGGCGGCTAATTTTGTTCTGGTTTCCAAAGTCGTGCAGCCATTGACTTTAATTTCAGCCAGAATTCCATCGTACTGACTTGCATCGGTTGCGATGGTCGTAAAAGCGTGATTTTTCGACGCCGCTCGAACCAAAGAGGGACCGCCAATATCAATTTTTTCAATCGCCTGCGCCATGGTAACTCCCGGCTGAGCGACGGTTGCCTGAAATGGATAGAGATTGACGACGACCAGCTCGAAAGTTAAAATATCGTGTTCAGCCAGCGACTGCATGTCGGAGGGATTATCATGTCGGCATAAAATTCCGCCGAATACTTTCGGATGCAGGGTTTTCAGGCGTCCGTCCATCATTTCCGGAAATCCGGTGTAGGCGGAAACCTCTTTTACGTCCAAGCCGTTTTCTTGGAGAAACTTGCGTGTTCCGCCGGTTGAATAGATTTCTACTCCGCACTCTGCCAAACCCTTGGCAAAGGGGGCAAGCCCGGTTTTATCACTTACGCTAATCAACGCACGTTTAACGGATGGCGAGGTCATTTCAGATACTCCTTGTTGCTGCAATATAAATGCAAAATGCTTACCTACGTAATATTACACAGATTTATCAGGAAATAATTCAATGTCATCTATATAATATATACAGGCTGATAATAATAAAAATCTAATTTTCGTCAAAAAGCGTGTTTCGTCAAGGGGGCGGTGGTAGAAAAGATTGCCAATTGAATCAGAAACGATTTTTTGAGGTAGTTGCAGATAAATCTGTTTTTTATTACGGTCTTGCACAAAATCGCATTTTGCGGTATAATGAGGCGAGCTTTATTGTACGGATTCTGCTGGAATTTTACCGATTTATTCTGTTAAATTTCAGACGTTTCATTTTACCTTGAATTTAATCGAGGTTTATCCCGTGATTTACAGGACGAAATCAAAAGGCGTCGCCGGGAAAGAATCGGGCAATCATCGTATAACCCTTAACCTGTCAAAAAACATATATAATGAATTCCAATAATTATAACAATACGTCGGCCGCGCAGCCGGAGAAAGCACCGGAACAGGAAAAAAGCCTGTTTGTCGTCTGCCGCGAAATAGTTGAATCAGTCGTTGTGGCGTTTGTCCTTGCTTTGATGTTTCGCACTTATATTGCTGAAGCCTTTATGATTCCTACCGGCAGTATGGCTAACGAATTGATGGGGCGGCATAAAGATATTTACTGTCCGGAATGCGGCTTCCGGTTTAAGGTCGGCGCGACGGAAGAAATCAGCCGGGATACCGGCGCAATACGCGATGAAATGTCGGGCGTTGTATGTCCCAACTGCCGAGTCTGCGTCGATTTGGCAAGCGAGACGATTGCTCATAGAGATCATCCGTCTTACGGCGGAGATCGTATTATCGTCGGGAAATATCCCTATAGAATTGGCGAGCCGAATCGATGGGATGTCTTCGTCTTTATGTTTCCCGGTAATACGCAAACCAACTATATCAAGCGGCTGGTCGGACTGCCGAACGAAACGCTCCGGGTAAAAAATGGCGATATTCTGGTTCGTCCGCTGGATAAAACCGCCCCTGAAAAAGAAGCGGGAGATACTGCAAAATCAGACGACGGATTTACTATCGCCCGAAAGCCGCCGGAGAAGATTTTAGCGGTTATGCAAAATGTATACGATAACAATTTGACCAACGAAAAGTTTTTCAAGACGACCAATTGGCCCCGTCGATGGGTTTCGGCTGCCGGAAGTACTTGGGAAGATATCGGTATGGGAACCTATTCCTGCAAAGCCTCGCAGGGAGAACAAATTAACTGGTTGACGTATCAGCACGTAGTTCCAACGTACGATATTCTCACCCGGTATTACAACAATTCCACGTCTTCGGGTTTATCGGGTATTCTTCCGCATATTCCTCTAATCAGTCCGGCGGCTCCCGATACTCGCCCCGCTCTGATTACCGATATGAACGCGTATAATTACTCGGTGCTCAAAAGTACAACGGAATCCCCTCGGGAATATCCGCCTAGTATTCACGCGTATGGATTAAACTGGGTTTCCGATTTGATTATTCAATGTTCCATTAAACCGGAAGCCAAAACAGGAAAAGCCTATTTGCAGCTGGTTAAAGGCGGCGTTTATTTTACGGCAACCATCGACCTGGAATCAGGGCAAGTAACGCTTTCAATTAGCGGTCAGGAAAATTTCAAGCCCGTCGGAAAGGTAGACGTTTCACCCTATAACAAAATGAAACTTCGATTCTGTAACGTTGATCAGTCGTTGTATTTATGGCAGGATGATAAATTAGTTCAGTTTGATCAAAAGACAACGTATGATAAATTGGACAACGATCTTCCAACAGTCGAAGATCTGCGTCCGGTGCGAATTGGAGTGGCTAACTGCGCCGCCGAAGTCAGTTCGATTAAACTGTTTAGAGATTTGTATTATATAGCCGCCGACCGGCACGATTCGGGTCCGATTGTAGATTTTAACAACGGTACCCTTCCGTTTGGATTGTCTTACGGTTCCCGAGGCGAATCGTATTTTAGCAATATTCACGACGCGGAAGATTTCTACCGGAATCCAGCCCGCTGGGGATTTTTTGCTAATCGACGCGCCGCCGATTTTACGTTGGAAAAAGATCAGTTCTTTGCCATGGGAGATAACAGCAGCAACAGCGAAGACAGCCGTCTTTGGGGACGTCCGGAACTGGGAATTGAATCCTACGTTTCCCGCGACCTGTTAATCGGCAGAGCGCAGTTTGTTTTCTGGCCTCATGCGTACAATGTTTTTGTTCCTAATTTGGGCGATATGCGGAGAATTAAATAGAATGGCAGAGCATTTATTGGAAGTAAAATCGCTGAAAAAACGGTTCCGTATCCTTAAACATCTATGGTACGACTGGCGTGTTGCGGTCAAAGACGTATCGCTGCACGTAGACGAAGGAGAAATCGTTTGCCTGCTCGGTCCCAACGGAGCGGGTAAATCGACCAGTCTAAAAATGATTTCAGGAGATTTAACACCCGATGAAGGTTCCGTCTTTTTTAACGGACAAGATATATCTTCGTTCCCGATGTACAAAAGATGTCTGAACGGATTGGGCTATCTGGCGCAGGAAAATACGCTGTTTAAAAATCTGACCGTAGAACAAAATCTTATCGGCGTGATGGAAATGCTCGGCTATTCCAGAACGGAATGCCGTCAGCGTTGCGAGGAACTGATCGAAATGTTCGAATTATCCCATCTGCGCAATTCCCCTGCCCTGCGGTTATCCGGCGGCGAACGCCGAAGATTGGAAGTCGCGCGCGCGTTGACAAAAAAGCCAAAATTAATTATTTTGGACGAACCGTTTGCCGGCGTCGATCCCAAAATTATCGGAAAGGTTCAGGATTTAATCGAATTACTTTCCGTAAAATGGAATATCGCGATTCTTATTACCGATCATAACGTTACGCCGGTTGCCGACGTTTCCGATCGCGGATACGTAATTGCTCAGGGAGGCGTTATTTACGACGGCTCTGTCGAGGGATTACTCAAAGACCCCAACGTAAAAGATGTATACCTGGGGGACGGCGTTGTAAGTCTGCAACTGTCAGGACGGCATCGCAATCGAATCCGGGTCAACAATAAAAACTATGCGGTTGATCCGAAAACTGGATTGCTGGACAACGATTCGCTCTCTGACCAGGAACGCCGAACCGTTGAAATCGCAATAGCACAGAAAAATCTTCCCGTATCAGAACAGTCTGGACAGACGGAGCAGACAAAACCGATTCAGTTTTCAAAACAGACGGAAAATTCGACTTATCAATCGACAAGTCCAACGATTGATACATCTCCCTTCCCGAATCAATCCCCTTCCGAGGGGTATTTTACCAACCCGTCTTCAAACAATCAGACGTTAAACGAAACGTCTTCAATCAATCCGTCTTCAAACGAAACGGATTTATCCGAGCTGTTAGAACCGATTCAAACCGAGGTATCCGCCGACAATCAGATGGATACCGAATCGCCTCAGACCCTGGCCGCGTTTATCAATAAGACGAACGAAAAAAATATCGAAAATCGAACAACGCGTCCGACGGAAGAATCGAACCGTCCAGCGGCTTTGCCGTCTGCGGATAATAAACCGGATGGCAATAAACCGAATAGTAATAAATCCGATGGAAGTAAATCGGAAAGTAATAACTCGGAATCGACCGCTCCATCTATTCCGCAACGCAAGCCGATAGCCTCGCCCGCGATTAAACCTTTCAGACGTCCCAAAAGATAAACCGATCGTTAAATATACGGTTTCAACTTGACTTTTTCCGGTTTAAATTTTCATAAATCAGTCGTTTCATTTCGCCTTAATCAGTAAAATAAGAGATTATTGGATTCTGAAGGCGAAATAAAAATGGCGTCGATAGGAAAATTCTACTAGTTATATCTAACTCCTGCATCTTTTCGTTTCTGCGCAAAAAGATAATAATATTTGCGCAAAATTGAATTGACTTTTCCCCATTCAGCAGTACAATACGAAGTAGAGATAATAATATTTTCAGGTTCTTACCCCCTTACAATAATTATGACGATTTACGAAAAAAGTGAAATTTGGTTTGTAACAGGTGCCCAGCTGCTTTACGGCGGAGAAACCGTTAAAATTGTGGATTCCCATTCGCAAGCAATTGTAGATGGACTAAATGCCAGCGGTAAACTTCCCTTAAAGGTCGTTTATAAGGGAACGGTTAATTCCTCCGCAGAGGTTTCTGCCGTGTTTAGCCAAGCCAATTCTGCCCCCGCCTGCGTGGGAGTAATTACCTGGATGCATACTTTTTCTCCTGCAAAAATGTGGATTCATGGATTAAAATCGTTCCAGAAACCGCTGCTTCATCTGCATACGCAATTCAATCGCGAAATTCCGTGGTCTGAAATGAACATGGACTACATGAATCTGAATCAAAGCGCGCACGGAGATCGCGAGTTCGGTCATATCGTTTCCCGCATGCGCATCAATCGGAAAGTAATCGTTGGTTTCTGGCAAGATATTGCCGTTCAAAAGCAGATTGCTTCCTGGATGCGAGTTTGTGCAGCGTGGGCAGACCAGCAATCGCTGCGAATCGTCCGCTTTGGTGATAATATGAACAACGTAGCCGTTACGGACGGCGATAAAGTCGAAGCGGAAATCAAATTGGGGTATCATGTAGATTACTTCCCCATTGGAGATTTAGTCGCCGTGCAAGACAAGGTAACCGACGACGAAATCAAGGCGATGGTTGCTCAGTACGATGCTCAATACGAGCTGGCAGACAACGCCAAACAGGGCGGCGCGGACAGACAACAGGTTCTGGAAGCCGCACGCGAAGAAATCGCCATTCGTTATTTTC
>CAYZMZ010000121.1:3486-8749 GCA_964479655.1 uncultured Planctomycetaceae bacterium | reverse complement strand
CAGGGAAATTAAGTCTTTGTCTGACGTATCAGATTGCGTACAATACATCGTCCAGTACAAATACAGATACGGAATTTCATCGAGTTGATTACCGGTTTCAGATTCGATTTTAATGGTTTCCCGAAGCATTTCTATGGCTTGCGGAAATTGCCGCGCATGAATCAATTCAAACAGAGAATCTAAAAACTCCTGTTTTTTCTTCTCAAGCGCCTTTTTCGCCAGGTCTTCATCTTTGGCGTTCTGATCCAATTTCAAATCCGGAATATCCCCGTTTTGCTCTGAATCAGACGAAGAATTAGTCCGCGATTTCCCCGACTGAATTAACGTTCGGAGAGTTTCAAAGGCGTTTTGAATTTTCTGAAAATGGTCGGGAAACGTTTCTGGACGAAACCGTTTTATTAGTCGGGAATACGCATGGCGCAAATCAGAAAGACTTGCCTGCTCGGCTATTAAACCAAACCAATCCCAGTAGCTTTCCGACCATTGAGAAAAATCGTCAGACAGTTCGTTAAAATCTTCGTTACTCATAATAGACAAGTATATCCTAAATTGAGAAAAAAAGAAATACCCCCCTGCGGTTTTTTAGAAAAGACGGGATAATTTGTACTATGACCGAATTATTCATCGATATCGTTTTTGATTTCGCCCGATAATCAGAACTAAACTGATTCCATTTGACTTGTTTCGGTTTGAATAACAAACCGCAGTCGCTTCATTTCGCCATAATCCGTAAAACGGTGAGTATTTATTCTTACGGAGGCGAAATCAAAACAACATCAAGAGAAAAATTCATGTAGTCATAGCATAAATAGTCATAGTATAAAACAGCCCCGCCGTTGCGTCTGCGGCGGGGCTAAGAAGATTTTTCTATAAATATGCGATTTTTCGGAACCGGTATATATTCAACATTCGATTTATACCGGAATAGCTTCAGAAAAATCCCGTAAAATTAGTAATCCCATTCGTCGGAAGGAATCGTATTCAATTCCGGGAAGGAGAAGGCAACGGTTTCTACAGAACCTGCCGAAACAACTACCGTCTTGCGTTCGGAATAGGATTTACCGTCTTTTTCTACAACGGCATCGATTGTATATTGATATTTCAAACCGGGTTTGAGATTAACGGAAGCAAAAGTCCGTTTTGATCCCACGGATTTGGTTTCGTATCCGTTTATATAAACCTTAGCTTGATTGGGAGCCCAAATATTGAAAACCGCTCCTCGAGAAGAACGGACGTCTATATTGGAAAGTCGATTGGAAGGAACTCCTTCTTCCGTTGAATTTTTCCAAGAGGTTTGCATAATTTTGGACGAATTATTATTGGCGGCAGAATCCAAAAGGGAATTAATTTCCGTGCCAGGGGTTGCCGATTCAGCAGGAACGTCGTCCGAACCGCTGGTTGCATCGTTATTTGTCGTAGCCGGAGCTTCTGTAGAGGTAGTTGGAATCTCGGGTTTGGCAACAGGGGTAGCCGGAACCTTCGCGGGCTTCGGGCTTAACGCCGCTTCGCCGGGAAGAGGCTCGCCGGAATCAATGGCGTTTTCCCTTTCGCAGCAGCCGTTCATATTGCAAAGCGGGCAGCAAGGGGTTTCATCGCAGCAAATACCGCAATTGTAGCAGCAACAAAAATCCGAATGAGGCATCGGAGGAATTAACGTGGGGGTATAAGCCCAAACAGGGAACAGATGCAAAAAGCAACCGCGATACTGCCATTGATCGCAGGGATTACTGCTGTACCGAATGGGCGAGTACTGAATAAGACTCTGCTCATACGGCGGGCATTGTTCTGGTTGCGGAACGAAATACTGGCCTCCGAAAGAATTCGGGGCTACGTGACGAAATCCGTACGGGGTAAATCCGTACCGAACTCCGGTTTCACCGCACGAATCGCAAATTTCTGCCCAGGCAATACTCGATACTGCCGACATCATACATAATACTGCAATCAAACAAAAGCGGGACGCTTTCATAACAATTCCTCCTATGGAACAATTCTGTCGAATTAAATAACAGAAAAAATACGGCTGTTTCGATAAATTCAACTCAAACCTTGTTGAGTTCGCCAATCTATTGAATATCTCTATTTTATCACGTTTTTCCATTTATGCAAGGATTGGACTTCCAATCATTGCATTTTTTGTGATAAAGTTTTAATTATATCGTAAAAATTTTTGGGGCAACGCCGCTTTATATTTCCCGAAAATATTTTAGGTCGATTTCACGGATTTATTTCTCAAGGTTTTAGTACAATACCCATTTTAAAAAATTTCGTGAAATCAAAACGTTAATCGAGAAAAATTAAGCGACCTTCGCCTAATCACCCTTTCGTTTTTAATCGGAAAGAATACGTTAATAAATAGAGGAAGAATATTACGTTCTTGTTGAAATTAATCAGATTTATTTCTGGTAATACAGATTGTACCGATTTTGCGAAATTTCAGCGCGAAATTAAACAGGATAGATTGTTTTATATCTGTAAAAACGCCTGTCGCTCCTATTTTATTATAGTAAAGTTGAATATTTTCTAAATTCATAGAGGGAATTATACGATAATATCAATGATAACGATTAGGTAAATTGTATCATATCCCAATTACCAGAGTTTTTCCTGTTGCTTTATTTTTGCGAAGATATTCTGTTATAAACAGACTATTTAACCAATATCGTGCGATAAAACGCCTGATTGTCAAGTTAAATCAGCGAAAAACTCAAGGATTACTGGCATAATAATTGTTAATTTTAAGTTAGGTGCGACTGTGAATACCGAAAAAAACGATGCCGATATATTCGCTCAATTGAGCCGATTCGATAGCCCCGCAGTAAGTTATACCCCAACTCCGGCAGATACCGTCCGGATGCAATCCGATGCAACGCGAGGATTCGGGCTATCGGGCTTCAATCGAGAAATCGACGATTTGATTCATTTTGATGATTTATGGGAATCGTGTGTTCAAACGCCGTCAGAAAAGCCGCCTATCGCACCGAAACTGTCGATTTCCGATAGTACCATCTCAGATAATATTGCTGAAAATACACCCGATTTTGCAGATAAAAATATAAACACGGTTGCGGGTACCGATACGAGTATTTCCGCAGCTCTTCCAAGCCCGCTAACCGCTGATTTTTTAGATGGACTTAATGCGGCAGAATCTCCGCTTGGCGTACCCGATTCGCTTAACGCCACGGATAAAGTTTGTTTGCTGGATACGCTTATACCCGGATCGCTGGTTTCTTCAGCTTTGGATTTCGGTAATTCGCCTGTTGGAGAATCGGCAAAATCAGAAAGTTTAAATAAGTTAGAGAATCTGAGAAAATCAGAAAAACTAGACAAAACAGAAGCCAAACTCAAAAGCGAGGCGTTGTCAGATAATCGAACCGATAATCGAGCCGAAAAATCGGCCTCTTCGGCGGTCGTTTCGGAGGAATCGGTTCAATCGCTGACAGATAATTCTATTGAAAATCGAGAGCACGTTTCCCGATTTAGCCCCTCGTTCAGATTATCGCTGATAGTATGTCTGACGGCGATTTTTATCGGACTGTTTTTTTTCAGTCAGGAAATCCTGCCTGCGTATTTAATCCGTTCGCACATATATCAAACGACCGGGTTATCCATTGAAATGAAAAACGTTAAGCAGAATTTTAGTCAGGGAATTACCCAAATAGATTCTGTAGTATCCTATGATTCTGCACAGCAACCGTATTTTCAAACGGGCAAAGTATCGCTTTCGAGTTTGCCGTATTTAATCGGTAAAAACCAGCATCTCAATTGGGCGGTAATCGAAAACATCCGATTTATCTCTCCGTTACAATCGGGGGTATCAATTGATCAGAAGAATTATATTGAATCCAAGCCGAACTCGTTTGCCGCCTTGCTTCAATCCAACGGACGAGTTTTGACTAATTCTGAAATGGATTCGATGGTAGAAACAACCGTCGCGGACATTCAAAAGAATTATCAAAATCGACTGACCAATGCGGTTAAAGAAGCGGAAACGGTGGGATCTGAAGCGGCTGTTTTACAGGGACAATTGGCGATTATGTCCGACCTGGAACGTCGTCAAGCAAGCGAAAATGCCGCCAAAACCGCACAGGAATTATCCGCCCGACTCAACAACGCCGTAGCAGAGGTTCAAAACGCGCAGACCGAATTTCAGTCCCGAAAAAACACGCTTTTAACCAGTATACAAAAACAGCCGAATACCGATTCTCAATCCGTACAACTCAATACTGCGATTGCCGACGGTTCGGTTAGCGACTGTTTATTTGCGCAGTCCGGAATAGAATTTGTAGAGCAGTTTTTACAGGATATTCAACAGATTACCCGATGGCTGCCCGATGATATGCAATCGGCCTTGGGCGTCGATTCGTCGTTGGATTCCATGTCGATGGCTATGCGTCAGGTAGAAGTCAAGGATCAAATTACCATCGGTCAACTTCGTCTGACCGGGGAAACCCGATTTATGAATCAAACGCAACCCTATACGGCGGTAATTACCAATTATTCAAGTTTGCCGAACGACAAACCCATGACGATGGATATTGCCTTCGGTACGCAAAATCCGTCTCGACTGCGAATTGAAGCGGTTCGGGATAAAAAAGACACGCAATTAAAGGTTGAATTTTATCGACCGTCCGGCGAACTGATTGCCCATTTAGGTTCTGAATCTGCAATGAGTTTGACTAAACAGTCTGCCAAAGCAAATCAAAATGAAATCCGAACTGATATGATTGAATTAAAAATTTGCGGTCAGCACGTTGAAGGACAATACCGTCTCGCGCAGGCGAATACCGATTGGAAACTGGCTTTGTCCAATGCGTCCTCAGCAGAAAATCAGCAAAAGCTGGATCAGATTGCCTCGCAATTTGACAAGCTGTATGCAACGGTTGCTTTTGAGGGCAAATTCAATCAGCCGAATTATAAGATTACCTCCAATTTGGAACCGATCGGCAAATCGCTGATAAAAATTGCGGCGGACGAATCGTCCCAACGAATGGAACAGTATCGCCTAAAACTGGCTGCAAAATACGAAAAGGTATTTGCTCACATAGAACAACAGGGTCAGGAAATCCAGCAGAGAATTGCTAAAACAACAATAAGTAATCGTTCCGAATTGGAAGAATTGTCGTCTGACAAAACTCAATTGGCAAACAAGACAAACCCCGATTCCGCGCCCACGCCGTTTCCGCCCGCTTCTGTCGAGCCGGTAAGCGCACCGGCGTCGGCTCCGATTTTGATTTGCAAAAACTGCGTTACGGCAAGATCA
>CAYZMZ010000121.1:0-3476 GCA_964479655.1 uncultured Planctomycetaceae bacterium | reverse complement strand
TCGGCTCCGATTGCCAGCCAAGCTACTGAAACGCTGGAATTACAGGACTTGCCGCAACAGTCGTCTGAACAGCCGTCTGAACAGCCGACGCAACAGCCGTCCTTGCCGCAGCAGTCCGACAATAATTCCGTGCAAACCCCTCCGGAGCTTCCTGCGCTTCCGCAATTGGATTCCCCCGACGAAATTAGCGTTCCGGAACCCTTTGGTCCTGATATGAACAACAACAATAATTCTACAGCAGATAAAAATACTGATAATAAATCTACTGAAGAACAAATATACTCAAACGTAACGCCAGACCAGGCACAGGAAATGGAATTTCCGGATTTACCGCAAGATAATAATTCTGAAGCGACAAGCGTAACTCCAGAAAATATTCAACAAGAAAACAATCAGCCGGAAAATAATCAGTCGGACAATTCCCTCTCCGATGATTTATTGCCTGCTTTACCCCAATTTTAACGATACGACTGTCCCTTTATAAAATTTCACCGCCTGGTTCGGAACGTATAATTATTTTTGAACAGGATTCAAAACATGAATAAGCATTTGACCCGATTTTTGGTTTTTATTTTTACCGCTGTGATTGTATTCAGTTCGCAGTATCCCGATTATGCGGCTGCTCAAACAAGAAATCAGCCCGGTCGCGGAGCTACGCTGTTTGACGTTCTGCAAGGTAAACAATCTTCCCCCAAAAAGACGGAACAGACATACAGTTCTCCGGTTATCAGCAACGATTCATATCAGTCGCAAACGATAGCAGATTCGAAATCCCGCATGTCAATTATGGATTCGTCCGCGTCGGTAAATCAGACCAGTTCGGCTCCGATGCCCGCCGCTGCCCAACCCGCGTCTGGACAAAATAATTCACGTACCATTTTTTCCAATCCGTTTTCAAAATCCAAGTCGTCAGCAACCACCGTTTCATCGAATAACGTTTCCCAAAATAACGTTTCATCCAATAAAATGGAAGTTGTTTCCGACCGTCTTGTTTCAACGGAAAAAGAATCAGTAAAAGACGGGTCCGTAAAATTTGTTATCAGCGGGGGCAAAATCGCCCCGATTCCAGAAGAAGTTCACATGCCTCAATTACCCGCCGGAGCAGTCGATGTAGCTCCCGGAGTAAACGCTCCTACGCCGGCCCCTGCCCCGTCTGAGGCGATCCCGTCGGCTGTTGCAACATCTGCCCCGCAATTTAATTTTGATAATTCCCTGGTTTTTGAACCCATTGAGCAATCGCCTGTCAGTACGCCAACTCCTGCGGCTACGGTAGTTCCCAAAGGACGGGCTTTTGATCAATCGTATCAAGCACCGCAAGGCGATGTTTCGCTTCCGCCAACTCCGATTATCGATGTTGTCGGACCGTCTTTGGATAAATACGAAGCGGCTGTTGCGAAAAGAGAAACCAGCAGTAGAATTGCGGAAAACAGTCAGGCGAAAGCGAGCGAACCCGCCTCGATTCCTGCCGAACAATCTCCCGCTGAGATGGCGGACGTCAATCCGGCTGTTGCCAGTCGAAGTACGATCAATGCGGTTAAAATGACTTCCGAATCGGTACGGATTCAAATTGACGGTCCTCGCCAGGTTGAATTTGGAAAGAATGAATTGTATACTATTTTAGTTCATAACGATGCTACAAACCGTATCGATAATCTTCTTCTGAAAGTACAGCCGAATGGGTTTGGAACGGATAAAATTGCAGTCCAGAAAATGGGAGCTTTTGTACCCGGTGAAAAGAAAACCGTTTCCATGAAATTAAACGCCCGTCAATACAAAGACCTGTCTTTGCTTGTTCAGGTTGAGGATAATAGCGGCGTACAAAGTCAGGAAAAAATTAAAATCGCCGTTAAAAACGAAGCGGTTAAAATCGCCATCGTAGGACCGATGAACTCGCCTGCTGTCGGCGATCCGTCGTTGTTTTTAATTCGTTTAACCAATCAATCCAAAGAATCCGTATCGATGAAAACTGCGGTCTTTTTTGCTCCCGGAATCGAACCGACGCAAGCCTCGGGCGGATTCAACGAAATTTCCGAGGGGCAGGTTAATTTTATCAAGCCGTTTATTATCAATTCGGGTGAAATGCGGGATTTGAAAATTACCGCCGTCGCCTCCGAACCCGGTACGCATAAAATGATGGTTCAAGTCGTCGATAAGCAGGGAGCCAGCTACAGTGCGCAGGAATCCTGCTCCTACGCCGCAAAAGAAATTGAACAGCCAGAATCCGAACAGCAAACCGAGGTTTCCTTCGTATTGAACGATTCCTCCGAAACGGTATCTGAAAAGAACAAAGACAACGCTTCTTTTTCAGCCGCCCCGATTGAACAAGTCCGTCCGATTGAACAAGTCCGTCCGATTGAACAAGTCCGTCCGATTGAACAAGCCGCCCCGATTGAAGTTGAAGCCGTTGAACCAGAATCCGTGCCAGAATCGGATAATTCGTCGGAAAATGCAATGCAAACGATGATTCCTCTGGAACCGATTCAAGTCGCTCCGATTCAATCCGCGCCCGTACAAGTCGCTCCGACTGAAAATACAACGCCGACAGAAATCAAGGCGTCCAATAATTCCCAAACTACGATTGTCAAGCCGGTAAAAAAATCGGAATCGGAAGATTTAATTATGCCCTCCTTCTTTGAATAAGAATTTGTATTATAATCAGCAATAGAACGTATAGAGCGTAAGCGTAGATCGAAAACGTTTTAATTAGAATTACCCGTCAGTTCAAACGGAATCAGGCTTCCCTCCGTTGAAAAACTTAGGGGTAATTCTACTGATTTATCTAAACCGAAAAAATATATTTGCAAACGGTATAACAGCCATGACAAAAAAAGCCATTTCTCTCATGTCCGGCGGATTCGACAGCATATTAGCCTCTCGAATTATGCAAGCGCAGGGATTTGAAGTTGAAGGATTGAATATTCGTACCCCCTTTGTCGATACAACCGAACAGGCGCAGCAGGCAGCCGACGATTTGGGAATTAAACTGGTTGTTCTGACGGTTCCCGACGATTATTTAGACATCGTGCGGCACCCGCAATACGGCTACGGCAAGGGCTGCAATCCGTGTTTAGATTGTCATTTGTACATGTGTAAAATGGCCGCTCAGCGGATGATTCAGACGGGGGCAGACAGCGTTGTAACCGGCGAAGTGGTCGGACAAAGACCTAAAAGTCAGCGGCTCCATCATCAAGAGATGATCGAATACAAATCGGGAATTAAAGGTCGATTACTGCGTCCTATTTCCGCAAAACTACTGCCGGAAACCGAGGTCGAAAAGTCGGGCTTGGTAGACCGCGATAAACTATACGCGTTTCAAGGGCGCGGAAGAGGGGCGTTGGCAGAACTGGGCAGACAACTGGGTATTACCCGAATCCCCGGTCCGGGAGCTGGCTGCTGTTTAACCGAAAAATCCTTCGCAACTCGGGTTTTTGACTGCAATAAACCGGCAATATAAAGGTTTAACACAACGCCTGCTT
>CAYZMZ010000120.1:0-8760 GCA_964479655.1 uncultured Planctomycetaceae bacterium | reverse complement strand
TGCTTGAATTTATCAATCGCCTGGGCGGTTTTGGTAGAATCGGACTGATCTTGTTCGGATAAATACAAGTCCAGCAAAATCGTCAGCCAGGCGGATTCCGGCGGCTGAAATCGACGAACAACCAGTTCTCCCCGCCGGGCGGAACTGCGCCAATGAATAAATCGGGTACTTTCTCCCGGACGATGTTCTGAAACCGAATGGAAATCTCCCGTACTGCGGCTAAAAGCAACGGAACGATTATTACAGCCCTCCCAGGTTTGCGCCGTCATTTCCAGCAACTCCGGCGGAATAGATTCCTGCAACGCCGGATAAACCCAAAACGTAATCGACCGCCCTAATCGAATCCGGCATTCAAACAATCCCAGCGGAAATCGACAAATCAATTCCACCGGGTGCAGCTTATATTCCCCCGGCTGAGAAAAACGACATTGAACCGATTCCGTCTGACGTTCTTTCGGTTTAATCCGACGGAAGAAATACTTGCCGTAATTTACTATCGACGCATTTTCTTCCTCCGTATTTCCCTCCGACGATTTCCCCAACCCAGACGTATTTCCCGACAGAAGCGCAGACACAGTACCCAGCGGATTCTTTCGTTTCCTCTCGATTTTCCGCTCCGGCAAAAGGAGCGTTATTTTCTCGCGCGCGATCAACGCAAAAACCGTTCCGCGAGAAACGTTGGTTAAATCCAGCGAAATAGTAAAGTCCGAATCCGCATGGATTATTTCCGGCAACCGAATTTGAACTTGAAACCACGACTTCTTCAATCGACAGGTAAACCAGGAATAGACCAGCGGTCCCAGCATCAGCCCGGCGATCAACATCATCAGGTTAATCTGCCTCATCAACGCCGCCGAACACAGCGCGGCGAATATCCCCACGAAATATATCCCCTCCGCTGTAGGGTACGCCGAACCGTATTTTCTTCTGTATCTAAACACAATAACCAACCTCTGGATTTTCAATATTATACGCCGCTTCCGCCTGACGTTTTCCGGTTTGAATAACCAACCCGCCGCCGCTTCGACTTCTGCCGCCGTCCATTCCCCCCTATTCTACTATATTACGGATAAAAGAAAAGATACCCTTGGGACGCCCTTTTCCAACAGATTGAAATTTACTCATTTCCCGGACTGAAAATCGCCTTGTATACTGGTTCCACCTGACTTTTTCCGGTTTGCATAACAAACCGCAGTCGTTTCATTTCGCCCCCAAGCAATAAAACCAAGGGTTGTTTTATTCTGTTCGGGCGAAATCAAAACGACATCAAAAGAAAAATTCAAGTAGTCATAGTATAAAGCCGTTGGCGTCTGCAAAAATAGAGTTTTAATCCGGCTTATTGACAAAATTGTAAAATGAGGTAGAATCTGAAGGGTAAATTTACAATGTTCCTTTGATTTTTCGCGGCCTGGCCGCAGAAGGATTGTATCGAGATGATCGTTACTACAACCGATTTGTTTAAGCATGCCTACGGCAAGTACGCCATCGGCGCTTACAACATCAATAACCTCGAACAGATCGTTGGTTTGTTCCGAGGAAACCTTGGCAAGTCTGCCAAAAATGAAGACCCCGACGACGCCGCTACCAGCGCGCCGTTTATCATTCAAATTTCCCGCGGCGCCCGCTCTTATACGGACAAGCGTTTTCTGGAAGGTTTAATTCGTTCCGCCGAAGCCGTTTTCCCGGAAGCGATCTTCGCCGTCCATTTGGATCACGGTACCGAAGAAGCCTGCTACGATTGTATCGACAGCGGCTTTTATAGCTCCGTTATGATCGACGCCTCCAGCGAAGCCTTCGAGAAAAACATCGAAATCACCAAACGCGTTGTTGACCGCGCTCACGCCAAGGGAATCGTTGTCGAAGCCGAACTGGGTCAGCTGGGCGGTGTTGAAGAAGATGTCGTTGCTACCGTTAAGCTAACCGACCCGTCAACGGCGGCTGAATTTATCGATAAATCCGGCTGCGATTCTTTGGCGGTTGCTATCGGAACCAGCCACGGCGCGTTCAAATTCTCCGGCAAAAAAGGTCTTCATTTTGACGTTCTGGCTAAAATTCAGGCGGCTGTCCCAGCTAACTTCCCCTTGGTTATGCACGGTTCTTCCTCCGTTCCCAAGGAATGGGTTGACCGTATCAATAACGCCGGCGGAAAAATGGCAGGCGCGTCCGGCGTAAACGAAGCGGAATATATCAAAGCCGCCAAGCTCGGTGTTTGCAAAATTAACATCGATACCGATGGACGCTTGGTCTGGTGCGCTATTCACCGCGAACAGTTCCTCGCCAATCCTCAAAACTTTGATCTCCGTCCGCCGGGAAAAGTTTTCATGGCTGAATACGCCAAGTACATCATCCATAAAAATACGGTACTCGGTTCGGCTGGTCAGCTGGAAAGTGCCCGCGCTTTCATTAAATAATTTATAACGGTCGTTATATACGTTATATACTGTCAGCAGTCAGGAATTGATTCCGGCTGCTGACGCGTTTTGTATTTTTTTCTCTAGTCCTTTTTCTCTCATAGGAATCCCGCCGATGTTTTCAGGAATTGTCGAAGAAACCGCTCGAGTAGTCAATATAGTACATCAACAAGAAAACGTTCATCTGACCTTAACCTGCTCGTTTGTCAATGAGCTTAAAGTAGATCAAAGCATTTCTCATAACGGCGTTTGTTTAACCGTCGTTTCGCTTACCGATTCTACCTACACGACGACGGCGATGAAGGAAACCCTGGACCGGTCCAATCTCGGTTTGCTGAACATTTCAGATCAGGTCAACGTCGAACGAAGCATGCCGATCAACGGACGTTTGGACGGGCATATTGTTCAAGGGCACGTCGATATGACGGCTAAATGCATCGATATTAAAGACGCGAACGGCAGCTGGTATTTCACGTTCCAGTATCCCTTTGACCGACAGATGGCCAAGCGCGGATACATGACCGTCGATAAAGGCTCGGTTACCGTCAACGGCGTTTCGCTTACCGTTTGCAATCCGACCGACGATACGTTTCAAGTCGCTATAATTCCATATACTTTCGAGCACACGAATTTTCACAGCTTCAAAATCGGCAGTATCGTCAATTTAGAGTTTGATATAATCGGGAAATACTTGGCGCGAATCAGTCAGTTTTGAACACCCGGCAGAAACGGGGGCGTGCCTTCCGGTAAAATTGCGTTGAATATCGCCAATCACCTTTTCGGCAACCGGCGGTAGCCGAACAGGGAACCCCGCCTCGGGGGCGCGCCTTCCGGTAAAATTGCGTTGAATATCGCCAATCACCTTTTTGGCAACCGGCGGTAGCCGAACAGGGAACCCCGCCTCGGGGGCGCGCCTCGGGGATTTTACGTCTCTTCCAGTTCCCCGCTGTAAATCTGACAGTAAGATTCGTATCGTCGGGTATCGATTAGTCCGTCGGCGACGGCGTGCTTAACCGCGCAGCCAATTTCATGCGTATGCGTACAATCGTCAAACTGGCATTGACTGACAAACGGTCGAATATCTCGATAGAAACCGGCGACTTCTTCCGGAATAACATCCCACAACGCAAAGGACCGGATTCCCGGCGTATCTAAAACGTAGGTTCCTGAAACACGATGCGGCGTTTCGGCATTATCGCTATTCTTTGAATCGTTTTCCTCCCAACGAAGCTGATAGAGTTTGGCGGCGGTTGTTGTATGCTTTCCCTTGTCATTTTCTTGGCTGACGTTGCTGGTTCTCAACTCCAAAGTTGGATCGACGGCATTGAGCAACGACGATTTCCCCACGCCGCTTTGACCGGTTACAACCGAGGCTTTGCCTGCCAGAAGCTGCTTGAATCTATCGATTCCCAACCCCGTTTTCGCGCTTAAAAATAATACGTCCAATCCCATCGCGGCGTAAACGCCCGCCAAGGGCATAAATTGAATCGGAATCCCGCGATTACCCGGCAAAACATCGGATTCGGCGGTATCGGCAGTTCCAATCGAATCGTTTGAATCGACGTTTGAATTTGCTTCTGAATCGGGGTTTATCCCGGCGTTAATATCATCGATTCCCGCCGGCAAGTCGGACTGTACCAAGTCAATCTTATTAATACAGACTATTGGCTTGATTCCCATTTTTTCCGCAGTAAGAATAATTCTATCGATTAAATTCGGTTTTATTCTCGGCTGGGAAGCGGAGCCGATTATAAACACCTGATCTATATTAGAGGCGAGAACATGCTGACGTTTTCGACTGGTTCGGCATAAAACACTCCGCCGCGGTTCGATTCGTTCAATAAACCCTTCGTTCAAATCGCTTTCCGGCGCCGGACGAAAATAAACCCAGTCCCCGGCAACAACTGCGTTGCGCTGTTCGGTGGAAAGCGTTTTGAGCAAACGACGAATCTGACATCTGTATATTATACCCGTTTGTTCATCGACTACAAAACTGTTTAATCCGTGAGTCGATAAAATTCGTCCGAACCGGCATTTGGATAAATCGACCTCTAGTTCAACCGTAAAGCCGGTTGAATCCGGGTTTTCCACTAAATTCCCTTTTACGGTCAGTCGTTTCGCCTGATTCCCTTTGCCGACAATCCGTTCGTCGGAATCCGTATCGCTTTCAGCAAACCCGTGTTCCTGATATTGCTCCGTCCAGTCTGAAATTCGGGGAGGCGCGTTGCGATTTTTTCTGAATGACGTTCGTATCTTTTTAGACATAATTCTTCACCTTTAGGCGGCTTGAAAATTCGGTTTATTCTGATTCCACTTGACATTTTCCGGTTCGCATAACAAAATCAGTCGTTTCATTTCGCCCGGATCGGCGAAATCAAAACGACGTCAAGAGGAAAAATCAAGTAGTCATAGTATAAATTATCGGGAACTGAAATTACCGGGGGAATTCGTATACGGTCTTATCGTTTTTTCTTTCTCGCGGACGGGGGCGCAACGGGACCGATTAGGCATTTAGGTCCTTTTCCGATTAAATCCGTTCGATGGGCTTTTATCAACGCTTCTTTTACCCAGGAATAATTCTCCGGTAAAAAGTACTGCATCAAAGCCCGTTGCATACGTCGATCTCGTTCGTTTTTGGCTACGTAAAGCGGCTTCCCGGTCGCCGGATCGGATTCCGTATAATACATCGCAGTCGCCCAATCAAACGGTCCGGGCCAGAAATCCTGAACCTGCTCAGGACGCAAATTATTATCCCGCAAATATTCCGCCAGACGAATCATACTGTTCAAATCGCAACCTGGATGACCGGCAATAAAATACGGAATAATATACTGGGATTTTCCGCAACGCCGACTGGCAGATTCAAACTGATCCACGAATTTTTCATAACCCTCAATCGCCGGTTTGTGCATACATTGCAAAACGCGGTTATCGACATGCTCCGGAGCGGTTTTCAAATATCCGCCCACAAAATTCTGGGTAAGCGTTTGAATATATTCCGGACTGGTTAAAGCAACATCCGTTCTGATACCCGAAGCAATAAAAACGCGCTTTATTCCCGGCAGATTTCTAACCGATTCCATTAATTCGATTACCGGCTTATGCGTCGTATCCAAATTTGGACAAATACTCGGATACAAACAAGACGTTTTTCGGCATTGCTTTTGAACCTCCGGTCGTCGGCAAACCATCTGATAACTGTTGGCTGTAGGACCGCCTAAGTCGGAAATAACTCCCGAAAACTGCGGATTGGATTGCAGTCGTCTAATTTCATCGAGAATATTATCCTGACTGCGGGACTGAATGATTTTTCCCTCATGCGCGGCGATTGAACAAAACGAACAGCCGCCAAAACAACCTCGAACTACCTGAATTGAATTTTGGATGACCGCCAACGCCGGTATGGTCGCCTTGCCGTATTTGGGATGAGCCTGACGCGTAAAGGGCATTGCGTACACTTCGTCCATTTCAGATTCCGTCAACGGCCGCTGCGGAGGACGAACGACGACATGTTCCGTTCCAAAACGCTGAACCAGCGTCCGGGCGCAAAACGGATTGAGTTCCTGATAGATAATCCGCGTCATTTCGGCAAATTTTTCTTTGGATTGCTCCACCTGTTCCCAAGTCGGCAGCTCGATAATATCGTCCCCTGTAGGAATCGGAGTTTTTGACCCCGCTCGATACGCCGTTGAGGGAATATCGCGCAGCCAGGATAAATCGTCGGAGGTATCGTCAAGATGCGCCTCCAAACGACGCAAAACTTCCAGCAATGACAGCTCGCCCATTCCGTACAGAAGCAAATCCGCTTTGGAATCCAGCAAAACCGAACGACGCAATTTATCGCTATAATGATCGTAATGCGCCAAACGCCGCAAAGAGGCTTCAATACCGCCGATAAGCACTTTACAGCCGGGATACGCCTCTCTTGCCCGTTGAGAATAAACGTTTACCGCTCTGTCCGGTCGATGCCCCAATTCTCCGTTGGGTGAATACGCGTCTGAAGAGCGCAACCGTCTGAAGGGAGTATATTTGTTTACCATCGAATCCATCGCTCCGGCAGATACGCCAAAACCCAAGCGAGGCTTGCCAAATTGCCGCCACGGCTGACAGGAATGCCAATCCGGCTGGTCCAAAATCGCCACCCGATAGCCGTGTTTATCCAGCCAACGGCCTAATATCGCCGCTGCGAAAGACGGGTGGTCTACGTAGGCGTCTCCGGTTACAAAAACCAGATCGACATAATCCCAGCCGCGGGCGCGCATTTCTTCCTGCGAAGTCGGTAGAAATCTTGTATCTATTTTCATACCCTGTATTATAGCGACTTATCCAGTTCTGATAATCCGGGGACGGAAATTTTTTAGAATTTTATGACGCCCGCTATTTTCTGCTCTTCGTTTATACGATTCTCGTTCTATAACACACAGAAATGTTCGAAATTTGACTTTCTTATGGTTAATTGTCCGTTCACAATCTGTAACAGGATTTCCCACAATAACAAAATATTCCGAAAAAATAGTTTCTGCCTCTTGACTTCTTTTCATCGGGGTAGTATACTAAATGGATAAAAAAGACGTTTTGCGCGTTCGTATTCGTTCGATTCCTTATTAGGTCGTTTTCCGAATTACCTTAACAAGAACCATTCATGTCTGAACAATTTGATCCTTATTATCAATGGCTGGCAATTCCGCCAAACGAACAGCCTCCGAATTACTATCGGTTGCTGGGATTGTGTCTGTACGAAAGTAATTCAGACGTAATTGCCAACGCAGCGGATAGACAAATGTCTTTTATTCGCTCCTATCAGACCGGAACTCATTCCAATGAATCGCAAAAACTGCTTAACGAAATCTCTCAGGCAAGAGTAACCCTGTTAGACGCCAAGCGGAAGCAACAGTACGACCAACAGTTGCAAGTGCAGTTCCAATATGGTAACGGCGTTGGAGAAGTCCGTCCTATGCCCGCGCCGCCGGTTCCCGATACGTCTGTACCCGGTACGCCGATTCCGCATAACACGCCTTTGGACTGGATAACCAACCCGTCCCCCGCAGATAATCCCAAAATTTCCAACACGCCGAATCAGACGCCGATTCCGCATAACACGCCTTTGGATTGGATAACCAACCCGCCCCGAACAGATAATCCCAAAATTTCCAAAACGCCGCAAGTTCAGCCGAATTCTGCGGTTGGTGTAAATGCGCGTGATCGTAAACTCAGACGCACGGGAAAATCGGAACAGCCGCAACAGCAGCGATTTTTAATGATTGCGGTTGTAGCGGGAGGCTTTTGTGTGCTGATATTGTTTATCTTGATAATGGTTTTATCGGCTCGAAAGCTGATTGTAGATTCCGTCAAATCATCCGATATAGCAACAACGACAACTGAATCAGACGCCATTAATCCGACATCGTCTATGATTCAACCAATTGAATCCACAAAAAGTGCTGGAGACCGTATGGTGAAAACAATTAATGGCGTGGAGTTTGCTTTTAGAGGGTGCCCGGCGGGAACGTTTATGATGGGTTCGCCTGAAGGCGAAAAAGATCGTGATTCAGATGAAATCCAGCATAAAGTAACGCTTAGCAAAGGGTTCTGGATAATGGAAACGGAGGTAACTCAAAAGCAATGGCGGACGGTCATGGGTAGTAATCCAAGTTATTTTAGGGGAAATGCCCTACCGGTAGAAGGGGTAAGTTGGGACGATTGCCAGGATTTTTGTCAGAAGGCGAAATCGCTTGGTTTACCCGTTTGTTTGCCGACCGAAGCGCAGTGGGAATACGCCTGCCGAGCAGGAACAACGGGGGCGTATGCGGGCAACCTGGACGCGATGGCTTGGTATGGAAGTAATAGCGATGATAAAACGCATCCTGTCGGCACAAAAAAACCGAACGCGTGGGGATTGTATGATATGCATGGGAACGTATGGGAATGGTGTTCAGATTGGAAAGGTGAATGTACGCCCAGTAATATAACTGACCCGGTTGGAAGTAAGAGCGGCTCCAACTGTGTCGATCGCGGCGGCGGCTGGTGCAGCAACGCCAGGCTCTGTCGGTCGGCGGAACGGAGCGGGGGTGCGCCTAACTACCGGGGTAGCGGCTTGGGCTTTCGTTGTTGTGTAGTTCAATAGTTTTTCCAGCGAATCACTAAAACAGACCGCCGTCTGGAGTGCGTGGAGCTTGCTCCCGGCACTCCATAGAACACCTACGGCGTTGGAGGCAAGCGGTATTCTAAATCAACCCTTATAATTCTTCTTCGTGCGCCTTTCCGTAAAGTCACATTGAACAACGCCAACCAAAATTTCGGCAACCGGCGGTAGCCGAACCGCCTCCCCGGCACGGGGTCGCGCCTTCCC
>CAYZMZ010000119.1:0-8769 GCA_964479655.1 uncultured Planctomycetaceae bacterium | reverse complement strand
TGAATACGACGACAGCCTTGCTTTTGGCAATCGCTCCGGTTAGCTTACGGAGTGCCTTGGACATCAATCGGGCCTGTAAACCAACATGGGTATCGCCCATTTCGCCCTCCAATTCCTTTTTGGGCACCAAGGCGGCAACAGAGTCTATTACAATTATGTCTACCGCATTGGATTTAACCAACATCTCGCAAATACTCATCGCTTCTTCCCCGCTGCCGGGTTGAGATACGAGCAAAGACGACAAATCAACACCAATTTTTTTGGCCCAAGAGGGATCTAAGGCATGTTCTGCATCGATAAAAGCGGCGATTCCTCCGGCTTTTTGCGCCTGCGCTACCGCGTGCAGGGTTAACGTGGTTTTTCCGCTGGATTCCGGTCCGTATATCTCGATAATTCGACCGCGGGGAAGACCGCAGCCGCCCAAGACCAAATCCAAAGAATAGCACCCGGTGGAAATACCCTCAATTGATTTTTGGGTATCCAGTCCCAGGGGCATAATAGCTCCCTCGCCGAACTCTTTTTCAATTTGAGAAAGCGTATCTCTCAAGCCGGGACGTGAATCCAAAAAGCTGTCAACTTTGGTATTCTGGACATCCTTTTCCGTTTTTTTCGCCATTTTAATCGCCCTTTCGTTGATTATACTGATTTAAACTTGAATTACCAATTGAACATTATAAATGTTTATTCTGAATATTTGTAAATATCACAGGGTTTTGCCCCTTATTATACTATACAATTTTGTATTCTGGATATTTTGTAAACTATTTTCCCTGTTTGAATACCAACCCTTTTAATTGCTGGTCTGCGTTGAGTTGATTCCATTTAGTGAGCAGTTCTTGTTTATGAAAACTCAATTCCTGTAAAATCGTACTGTTTCCATTGATAAATATGGTTAATTTACCGTGCCGAACCTCTCCGGGATTGGTAAACTTGAGTATAGCCGCAGGAAAAAAGGATTCCGCCGTTTGCTTCCACATTTCTACCAGGCGAGACCGGGTTTGCGTTTTCCCCAAGCCTCGCACAATAGCCAGTTCAGCAAGAATATCTCCGATTTTCCGCACCTTTAACGGGGCGCGGTCTTCCTCGTATTTGTACATATACTTATCTTATTATCACTTTATGGACAACGGCATAATCGCGTATTCCAAACTTTCCGAGGGTTTGAACATAACAGGATTATTACCCTCAATAAGCTGAAGACAAAATTCGCTGTTGCTCTCCAGTACCCGCAAAAACTCAATTATATAATCCGGTCCAAGCTTGGTCTGGAAGGATTTATCGGGAAAATCGATAGCGATGGTAACCAATGAATCGCCGTTATCCGGGGAATGCCCCGATAACGTTAAGACGTTGTTTTCAAACACCAACTCAATACCCGGATAATCTTGAGTCGATACAATTCCCGCCTGCTTTACGCTGGAAAGAAACTCGCTGGTATTGAAGGTTAATTCGTAAGCAATGGTTTTCTTGAAAATCCCCGTCCAATCCGGATAGGTTCCTTCTACCAACTGAGCGTATAAAGTAGAAATTCCGTTAGAGAGCACAATACGGTTGTTATCAAATTCAAACTGAACGTCGTTATCTGAACTGGAAAAAATTCGTTCAGCCAACTGAATCGTTAATTTCGGAACCACGGCGGCGTTTTGTTGATCTGTATTACCCTGAACTTCAATTGGCGCGTTAAAATGCGCCATACGGCGGGTATCAGTCGCTACAAAGTTGACGCTCCCGTTGACAATACTGATTAAAACGCCGCCGAAAACCGCTCGTCCGCTGTTAATATCGCTTGCAAAAGCGGTTTTATGCACGGCATCTACAAAAGTTTTACCCGCCATAATATAACAATTGGACGGGACAAAGGCATCAACAGGGGGAAAATCCTGCGGGTCGTCGGTTGGAAAAGTAAATTTGCTCCCCGCAGCGGTCAAAACAACGTTTGTACCGCTGGATTCCAGTTGAACGGTTTCGGCTTTGGATTCGGATAAAACCGAACGAACGCGAGCCGGGGGAAGTAGAATCGCCCCGGGTTCCTCGACTTGGACGCCGGATAATTCTGTACGCAAACGGATTTCCGAATCGCCTGCCATGAGAACTACTGTCTCGCTGGTCGCTTCCATCTTGATATTACAGAGAATCGCCTTGGCGTTGTTGGACTTTACAACGGAACTGGCAGTTATAAACGAGTTAAGAAAACTTTCGCGGTTAAAAACAACTTTCATAATGAAAATCGGAACGGGGTTAAATTGAAAAAATATGAAATACAATAACTGGTTCTATTATACTCTATTATAACGATTTTATCAAGTATTACAAAGAAATCTTTTCGATAAACAGAAAAAATTTGGAAAAATTTAATTATTTCACAATCTAGGCTAAATAATGTGCTATAATAAAATTGTATCGATTGGGTAATTATACTATGACAACTTTATTATTTTATCGATACCGTTTTGATTTCGTTATAGAAAGAATCCCAACTCTTTGTTTGGTTGGAAGAACAAAGCTATTGAATGGTTTTAAAGGCGTTTCTCCGGTTACGGGGGATGTCTTATATTCTATTTTAAATTTAAATTCTTGTAGTAGTAATTAGCAAGGCAAATATTGTTGAACTAACAATTTCTATTTCATTTAACTACCTAGAATAAATATACTTATCGGATATTTACAAAGAGTTATCCACGTTGAAAACATGTAATAAATAGGTAAATACATCGTTCCGAAAATGTCGATAAGATTAGAATTTCCTCGCGAAATTTTTCAAACCTGAGTTATACACAAAAGACAAAACAAACAATAAACAGGTTATCCACATCAATTTGTAAGTTGTCAACATCGAAAATTAGAATTGATTTTATATAGGAAGTAAATCTGAAAAAACAGAATTTAATCAGTAAAAATTAGGGGGAGGATTTCATTTTGCGGGAAATATGCTCGCTCACTTGACTTTTTCCGGTTTGCAAAACAAAAATCAGTCGTTTCATTTCGCCCTTATCCGTAAAATTGCGAGTATTTATTACTCCGGGAGTGAAATCAAAACGACGTCAAGAGAAAAATTCACGTAGTCATAGTATAATTACCTAAATTATCAAAGGGATAAAATTAAGACCTCTTCCCTTTTATCAACTTTGCGGTATAATGATCTATATTGGTATTTGATGGAGGGTGGCTGCTTCATTCAGAATTACTTAAAACTCAATATACTAATTCCACTTGAGTTTTTCCCGCTTGTATTACCATATCTCAGCCGTTTCATTTCGCCGTAATCAATAAAACCGGAGTTTTTATTTCTTCGGCGGCGAAATTAAAACGGCGTCGATAGAAAAAATCAAGTGGTCATAGTATAAATCCCGGGCAAAATTAACCCAATCAGGTGTTTTATGGCATGGCAAGGGGTCGAAGGACACGATAATATAGTCGGACAGTTTAGACGAGCTGCTCAGCGAGGTCGTTTGTCGGGCAGCTATTTATTTATTGGTCCAGAGGGAATTGGAAAAAGAAAATTCGCCGTTGCCCTGGCTAAAGCCTTGTTATGTCTGAACAATCCAGAAACAGACTTAAATCCGTGCGGTCAATGCGCCAGTTGTCGAGAAATAGACAAAAATTCGCATCCCGATTTGGAAATTGTCTCAAAACCGGCAGATAAGAGCTTAATTCCGTTGGAATTGATTATTGGAGATGTAGAACATCGAAATTTGACGGGAATTTGCCATTTTCTTTCGATTAAGCCGCAGTTTGCCAAACGCAAAATCGCTATTTTAGACGATGCGGACTTTCTCAACGCCGAGGGAGCGAATTCGATGTTGAAAACGCTGGAAGAACCGCCAGCTAACGCCCTATTTATTTTATTGGGAACCAGCGCGGCTAAACAACTTCCGACGATTCGTTCCCGTTGCCGAATTGTTCGATTTAATCCGTTGAGTACAGAAATAGCAACCCAAATTCTACAAAATACCCAACATGATAATTCAAATATTCCAGCAGAGGTATTGGCGGCGATGGGGCAGGGGTCTATCGCTTTAGCTAAACAGTGGATTCAGCCGGGATTTATCGAGTTTCGTCAAAATCTATTGAGAAAAATAGGTACGATTCCTTTTGATGCCTTGGGGTTTTCGCAGTTAATCCAAAATTTTGCGGTGGCAGATAATAGAAAAGACAGTGCTCCGCAAAAAAGAGCGGTTGTTCAAGCAGCTCTTTCGGTTGTCATGCAATTCTGGGGAATTGCCATGCAAGTTTTATCAGGGGAAAATATAGATAATTTAAATAGTTTGGTGAATGACCCCGATATGCTCAATGCTGTTCAATCCCGCTTAAATCGATGGAATTGGGATAGCGAAACAGCAGCCAAGGCGATAGAGATTTCGATAAAGATAGAAAATCAGCTTCAAAGAAACGTACATCCGATGTTGCTATGCGATACGTGGGCTGATAAATTAGCTAATCTTTTTAATACGGGCGATTCAAATTAAGAACTAGTTGGCGGATAAAATATTTATAAATATTGATGATATAGAGGAGATAGTAATGGCAAAAATTGGGGGACTTGTAACAAAAAAACGGGTAAAATATATTTCAACATAAAAAACAACAAGAAAAACATGAATATATCCCGGATTAATCAATCAAAGAATCGAAAAATAGATTATAATATAGTTGTAGTATAGTATGACGGATTGCAGTTTTCCTTCAGAAAAACAGAATAAAACCGATAAGTAACCTTTAATAACCCGAGTTGTAATATGAACATTTACCCCAAAGTTATATTTTTCCTGCTTGGTTTTGGATTGATGGTCAGTTCGTTGTTTGGGCAAACCAAGCCTGCTCCTACAGCTCAGCCTGCCCCAACAGGTAGTACGGCTCAGCGAGTTCAAGTTCGACAGCTTGCCCCCAACGTGTTTTACAAAGTAGACCCGTTTAGAGATTCGGGCAAGGTATTTGTTCGGCATGATATTCCCGAATTACTGACAGTAGATAGTACCTTTGATTTTGCGAAAGATGTTTCATTTCATCAAAATATCTGGTATTTGGAGTTTGAATTTAAGCCGATTCGTATGATCGAGGTTAATATTCCGCAGCCCAATGGTCAAATGATGAAAAAAAATGTGTGGTATATGATTTATAAGGTGAAAAATCCTGGAAAAGCCTATCAAGCAGAAAAAGATACCGATAATTCTTACAAAATGGTCGAAACAGACGAGCCGATTAACTTTGCGCCCTATTTTACGATGGAGTGTAATATGAAAACGCGAGTTCGAGATACGACTGATCCCAAAAAGGCAACCAATAATTATAAAGCGGAAACGAAATATTATCGAGAACGCTTTGTTCCCTTGGCAATAGATTATATCAGACAGCGCGAGGATCCGGGGCGAAAAATACTATCTTCGGTAGAAATGTGCCGGACGATAAAAGTTGGGGAAGAGTATTGGGGAGTTGCGACTTGGATTGACGTTGATAAAACAACCAATAAATTTAGCATTTATATTCGAGGATTAACCAACGCCTATCGTTGGATAGACGATTCAAGCAAGACAACAAGCAAGGATATTTGGGCTGCACGAAAATTTGAACGCAAGATTTTAAAGTTAAATTTCTGGCGTCCTGCCGATGAATATTACGAAAATGAAAAAGATATTATTTATGGGCAGGAGGGGGAGCTTGACTATTTATGGATTTTCATGTAGAATAGGACTTCCTTTAGGATAAATATTTCTAAAAAATCTGTTAAATTAAAATCAGGCTTTTAGAAAATACAACAAAGCAATACGTTCAAGTCGAAGATTGGACAGGAAGGATTAGTTAATAATTATGGCACATAAAAAAGGTCAAGGATCCAGCCGTAACGGTCGTGATTCAAATGCACAGCGTCGTGGAGTTAAACGGTTTGCCGGCGAAGAAGTATTAGCGGGCAGCATTTTAGTTCGTCAGTGCGGAACGGTGTTTCATCCCGGTAAAAGCGTCGGAATGGGAAAAGACTACACGTTGTTTGCGTTAGAAAACGGTTTTGTTCGTTTTGACCGCAATTCGACCCGAGTCAATATTGTAGCTACGCGAGACGAAGCGGTTGCTCCGCAAAGTTGCTAATTTGGGTAATATAGTACTCGATTTTTTCAAAAGTGAGTATTTCTATCCAGCAGATAGAAAAAAAGCTCTGTTTGATGAATCCAGATTTTGAAGTCAAAATATTATACTGCTGCTGAGTGAATTTTCAGGTGGAAGCAGTATAAATCCGAAAATTTCGAGATACTGTAGAACGAATACCTGCCAATTTGAGTGTTTCTCGATGTAAAATTGAGAGACAACAGGCGAGTTGTTGTCTAAAACAAGCAAGTTATCTAGGTACAATCGTTTTTACCGGAAAACAGCAAAGTTGGTATGAACGTGCTACTAACAATCAATTATCAGGCAGGACGTTTAATAACGTCCTGTTTTTTTTATCATATAGACAGTATTAATATCGTTTTATGACTCCCACAGCAAAAATATCGGGTGCGGAAATTGTAGTACAGCAATTGATAAATCATGGGACAAGCGTGATGTTTGCCTATCCAGGAGCTGTTACCATTCCGATTCATCAGGCGTTATCTCATAGACGAAAAGATATTCGCGTAATTTTACCCCGTCATGAACAGGGCGGGGCGTTTGCGGCGCAAGGTTATGCGCGTGCCACGGGTAAAGTAGGTGTTGTTATGGCAACCTCTGGACCGGGGGCGGCGAATTTGCTTACCGCTGTAGCTGACGCCAAGATGGATAGTATTCCCATGATAGTTATCACCGGGCAGGTGGTAACGTCGGCTATTGGAACGGATGCGTTTCAGGAATTACCGACAACCGAGGTTTTCCGTTCAATAACCAAGCATCATTATTTGGTAACCCGGGTCGATGATATAAATCGGATAATGAACGAGGCGTTTTATGTCGCTAATTCGGGGAGAAAAGGTCCGGTTCTGATAGATTTTCCAAAAGATGTTTTAACGGATAAATGCTATTCTGATTTTAACGCTCCGATGAACTTGCCGGGTTATAAGCCTGTTCCTGAAACATGCGATTGTATTCAGGTGGAAGCGGTATTAAATTCGATTCGGTTATCCAGTCGACCGGTTATTTTAGCCGGCGGGGGTATTATAGCCGCAGATGTATCTGATCTGCTGGTTAAACTGGTTAAGAACGAGCAGATTCCGGTTGCGACCACGTTGATGGGATTGGGAGCTTTTCCCAGCAGAGATGATTTATCTCTGGATATGTTAGGAATGCACGGCAGCGTGTACGCAAACCAAGCGGTGAACGAATGTGATTTGTTGTTGGTATTGGGTTCCCGATTAAGTGACCGAACGATTGGGAAGGTATCCGAATTTGCGCCCAAGGCGACGGTAATTCATGTAGATATAGATAAATCGGAATTGCGCAAGGTGGTCAACGCGACTACGTGTATAGAAACCGACTTGAAGGTTTTTCTCACTCAGTTGTTAAAAACGAAATCAGTGGTAAAGAAGCCGGACAGAACGGAATGGTTGAATAAAATTTCACAAATGAAAAAAGGTCATCCATTGGATTATGATCACGATAACAAATATATACTTCCCCAGCAGGCTATCCAGGAATTATGCAATTTATCGCAGTCGTATAATCCTTTTGTCTGTACGGGAGTAGGTCAGCATCAAATGTGGACCGCCCAGTTTTTCAAAACGTCCTTTCCTCGACAGCTGCTTACTTCAGGCGGAGCGGGAACGATGGGCTTTGGACTTCCGGCTGCGTTGGGGGTTAAAGCGGCCTTTCCCGATAGAACGGTAATCTGTATAGACGGAGATGGTTCTGCTATGATGAACATACAGGAACTAGCTACATGTTTCTGTGAACGGCTGCCGGTAAAGGTTATGGTTCTCAATAACCAGCATTTAGGAATGGTGGTTCAGATGGAAGACCGATTTTTCAAAGGTTCCCGGGCGCATACGTATTTAGGACCGATTGAAAACCCTGAAGCGTTAGGACGCGGAGTTGGAATAGGACCTGAACATCGGTATCCTGATTTTGTGAAGGCGGCAGAATCATTCGGCTGGCAAGGGCGGCATATAATCAACAAAGAAGACGTGATTCCGGCTATTAAAGAAATGCTGGAATCAAAGCAGCCGTATTTGCTTGACGTGGCGGTTCCGTACCAGGAACATGTATTGCCGATGATTCCCTCCGGCGGCGGATTCAAAGATATTATCCTTTGATCCAGGACGGCTGTAATCTGACGTATACTGGTTCCACTTGAAATTTTCCGGCTTGTATTATCCTAAAACAGCCCTTTTTATTTCGCCCTAATTCGTAAAACAGGACGTTTTTATTCCTGACTGCGGCAAAAACAAAACGATGGCAAAACTAAAACGGCGTTGATAGAAAAAATCAAGTAGTCATAGTATAATAAACCAAACCGAATCAGATGTAATTCGTTCAAAAGAGTGATACTAAAGATTCATTCAAAAGATTAATGGGGGTTGATTCGATACCCTAAACAATTTTACCCGAGAAATATTATGGATTACCTTCAGCTTAAAGACAAACGGATACTGATTTTTGGAGTGGCAAATAAAAAAAGTGTTGCGTACTGTATAGCGTCGGGACTGATAGAAAACGGGGCGCAATGCGATTTTGTGGTACTGAACGAAGAAATTCAGCAGCGAGTTGAAAAGTTGTTCCCGGGTATGTGTGTTTATCAATGCGATGTAAGAAATCAGGACAGTTTAATGTCGCTGAAGCAGCAGCTGGAATCGCAGCAGGTAAAGTATG
>CAYZMZ010000118.1:5730-8786 GCA_964479655.1 uncultured Planctomycetaceae bacterium | reverse complement strand
AAAGCACTTGTGGAAATTCCTGCATTAGGTTGCGGTTTTGTCGGCGGAAAAGGCCGCGCCTGGCAAGACGGTTCTGATTCTTCTGAACGAATCCAAAAGACGGTTTATCCGGCTGAACAAACGGGAAGCAATTCGATACCCAAAATTGCCAATAATCTGTTTGAATTATCGTTCGACAGAGCGACGGGAATGCTGTACAATGTTTACGATTATCATACCCGTCGAAATTATCTGGCTCAGATTTTAGCCGTTCGGCTTGGTTCTGCCCGTATTGAACAGGAAGAGGACGATGCGGCGGATTATTCTATTTCTATTGCGGATTCAATGGAAAAAGAGGTTTCCGATTCAAGTCAAAAGATGATTGTTACCGGCAGACTGGTAGACCGTCAGATGAATATTCTGTATAGATATGTTCAAACAACTACGATAAATATAGACAGTCAAAAGATTGAATTTGATATTCAGATTGATCCGGAAAATTCTTCGTCAAACAGCACTCAGCCAGGAGGATTTTTGAATACGAATCGCCGCTATTCGCAGCCGTATAATTATCTTGCCTGTCGTTGGGCCTGGGGGGATGATCTGGCAGATACGTATATTTCAGTCGGCGGCGCACGTTATAATACCCAGCAAAAGGAATTGATTTCGCCCGAATTTATCGAATTAAAGTCGGAGAATCATTCGCTGGTAATTTTACCCGGCGGACTTCCCCGTCATAATCGGATTGGAAGCCATCGATTGGATACGCTTTTATCTGTTTCGGGCGAATCCGCAACGCGCTTTCATTTGGAAGCAATTATTCAGGACGGCTCAATTCCCGCTCCGATATTGGCCCAAGCGTATTTTGAACCGCTGGTTTTGATACCCGTTTACAACAACGCGGTACCTCGTCAAGAGCAAGCCGGCGCGATTGACTTGAACGCTCCAAACGTGAAAATTACGTCCTGTTATAGGGAATCGGTTTCAGACAATCCAGATGTTAAACACCGATTGATTATTCGACTTGAAGAATTACTCGGACGCATGACAACAGTACAAATTGAGTTGTATAAACGAGCTGTTTCTGCCCAGATAAATGATTTCTGCGGGCAGATGGAGCGTAAGATCGATATTGATGCCGGACGACCGACCTTTACTTTGCAGCCGTACAGCTGGCAAGAGATACAGATAGAATTATAGACAATATAACCCGGTGAGAATTTATTAGAAGTCAATGCGTCTTGGATAGAATGATTCTAATTCGATTCAAGACGCATTAACTTTTGCAGACTTGTACAAAAATATACTTTTGCTTAATGGGAGACGAATAAATCGGCGGTCTGACTGGCGGCGGCAATAGTTGCGTCGATATCTGCCTGCGTATGGGCGGCGGATAGAAAGAACGCTTCAAACTGACTGCACGGCATGTAAATACCCTTGTCCAGCATAGAATGAAAATACGCGGCGAACGCTTTTCTATCGCATTTGTCGGCAATCGTCCAGTTGGTAACCGGTAATTCGTTGAAGAAAAAAGTCATCATAGCGCCGGCGCGGGCGAACTGGGTTTTTATTCCCCGTGAACTGAATACTTTGGTTAAACCATCCAGCAGAGTTTGCCCCAGGGCTTCCATTTTAGGATAGGGATTTTCTGCTTTAAGTGTTTGCAGGGTAGCGATTCCTGCGGCGGTTGCCAGCGGATTTCCGCTGAGCGTACCCGCTTGAAAAACCGGACCGGACGGAATAACCTGTTTCATGATTTTTGCTTTTCCGCCGTAGGCTCCAACCGGCAGTCCGCCGCCGATAACCTTGCCCATGGTTGTTAAATCCGGATCGTCTCCAAAATATCCCTGCGCTCCGCTGTAGGAAACGCGAAATCCGGTCATAACTTCGTCGTAAATAAGTACAGACCCGAATTTTTGGGTTTGCTCACGCAGGCATTTTCGGAATTGCGAAGTAGGAATAACGCAGCCCATGTTGCCGACGACCGGTTCTAAAATAACGCCGGCAATTTTATCGCCGAGTTTATTAAACGTATCTTCGACAGCCTGAACGTTGTTATAGGGGAGAACAATTGTATCAGCTACCGTTCCCGCCGTTACTCCGGGAGAATTGGGTACGCTGAAAGTCGCGGCGGCAGACCCGGCGGCAACCAGTAAGCTGTCTACATGTCCATGATAACAGCCGGCGAATTTAATGATTTTATCTCGTCCGGTATAGCCGCGAGCCAAACGTATCGCGCTGGAAGTCGCCTCGGTTCCGGAATTGACCAGACGTACCATTTCTACGGACGGAAAGGCGTCTATAACCAGTTCGCAGAGCGTATTTTCAGCAACCGTCGGGGCACCGAAACTGGTTCCGCTTTGAATCGCTTTTTCCAATGCCTGGACGACGTTGGGATGACAATGCCCTAAAATCATCGGTCCCCAAGACCCCACGTAATCTATATATTTATTATCGTCAATATCAAATAAATACGCCCCTTGTCCCCGTTTGAAAAAAACCGGACAACCGCCGACGGCTCCGAAGGCGCGAGCGGGAGAATTAACTCCACCGGGCATAAGGGTACACGCTTTTTCAAAGGCTTTCCGACTGTTGGAATATCTCATTTTTTATACTTACTCTTCTACGGGATCGGCTAACGGTAATTCAATTTCTTCCAGCGGAGCTGGTTGTTCAGATGGGTCGGCGGAATCCGCGGCGGGTACTGCGTCGTCCTCGGAAATTTCCGGGGCGTCTAATTCAACCGGTTCTGGAACGTCAGAATCAGCGTTTGTTGTAGCGTCTGTTTCGGTGTTCGCAGGGACGGTTTTATTGGAAGCCTTGGATTGAGCGGGAGGAACCGGAGCCTTAAATCCGCCGGGTGAGGGCAGGGCGTTGGTTGTTGTCGGCTTGGTAATCGGAGCGTCTGGAGCTGCTGGAGTTGTTGGAACAGTTGCTTCTGGAACGGCTGTTGTTTCAGGCGTTTCTGTTACTTCGTTTGTTTTCGGCGCGTTGGTTTTCGCTTTATGAGCGGGTTGAATCTTTGCCTGACTTTCCTTTTTAGGAGGGAAGAATTTTTGCGCCGGAGTTAATTCTTT
>CAYZMZ010000118.1:0-5720 GCA_964479655.1 uncultured Planctomycetaceae bacterium | reverse complement strand
CGGTTGAGTTTCAGCGGGCGTTTCAACAACCGTTTCTTCCAACACGTCATCGGCTGAATTAATCTCCGTTGCAGGGACGGATTTATCCGGAATCGGAGGAGCGGTCGGCTTTGCAGTCGGAAGCGTTTCCCCCGAATACGGCAGGTTGACCGGAGCGGTTTGAGAGGTAATATTGAAACTGAGATTTCCTTCAAATTTTCCGGCGGCGGCGTTGTTGGTTATCGTAACAGGGATAATATGAACGGTTTTTACAGTAGGAGATAATTGAGCACTAATACGGGTATCGGTTGTATTAACTCCTTTTACGGCAAAAGGTTTTTGTCCTGTTATAACCACGGTTTTGGTTACGCTTTCCCCGCCGGGAATTACCCCGAAGGAAATTGGCGAGGGTTTTACGGTAACCGAAGGCATAATTAATCCGCTTACGGGGATCGGACAATGTTGATTCGAGGGATTGGGATCGTTGGAAATAATATCGATATAGTCGTTCAGATACCCCGCCGGAGCGTCTTCCTTTAACGTGAGGGTAATATCGTAGGTAACGTAGTTGTAATTACGCTGGATTTCTTTTTTTACCGCGCGATAAAAAGGCGATTCGCTTTGAATATCGGTGATTTGCCAACTCTGCCAGTACGTTCGTCCGGCGTAGTTGACCCGGAAAGTTTGCTGTCGCGGTTCGCCGGCTGGTACGGTTCCGAAGGCGATATTTCCCGGTTCGACGTAAACGTCGCTACGAATCAAACAGAACGAATGAAGTTGAACTTCTGCCGGATACGGACGCGAAAATCGAACGGTAACCGTAGCGTCTTTTCGACCGAAGAAGTTTTGGGTATCGAGCTTTATATCTACTTGCCCTTGCTGCCAGGTTTTAATTACCATGGGTTTGAACGACGGCTGAGTGCAACGGCACGTTGATCTGACGGATTCTATAACAACGTCTTCTTCGTACTTGTTGGTAAAGACAAAACTGAAATGGGTATCCGCTCCGTGAGCGACCATTCCAAAATTATGAGATGTATCCTTGAACATATCAGAGGCCCAATCGCCCCACGCGGTCAACGGAATTACAAACGAAACCAGCAACGATGCAATTAAAGTGCTTGTACGCATAATGTTATCAATAAATTAATCGGGAAAGTACATTATTCTCTATATCTTTCGGTATCCAATATAGAATTTGTCTCAGTATTACAAATTTTTCCTATCTTGTCAATGGCAATTACGGGAAAAAGAGGGGAATGCGTAGAAATGTATGCGATTTTTCGCGAATTAATAATAATTTATTCGGAAAAAAGGTATCGATTTAACGCCGGTAAATATCTCAATTAAGTGGATATATTTTGTAGTTTTACTATAACTGCTTGATTTTTCTAGCGACGCCGTTTTGATTTCGCCCTTTAGCATTAAACAGCTTTTTGTTTGATCGATTGGGGCGAAATGAAACGGCTGTTTTATGGTAATATAAGCCGGAAAGAGTCAAATGAAATTAGTATAGTCGGAAATATGCAAAGGGGGATTGTTTTATTTTTCAGCCGGACTATAATAATCTATTATGGATTACTTTGATGTAAGTGAACTAGCGAAGTTTTTGCACGTGCTCCCCAAACAGGTTCAGCGTTGGGCGGAGCGTGGACATGTACCTGCGCAACGAGTAAACGGCGAATGGCGGTTTTCGCGTGCGGCGGTTCATCAATGGATTGAAGATAAACTCCATGATTTGGATGGACAGCAAGAGATGACCGATGTCGTAAAGCATCATTTGGTTTGTATTGCCGATTTGCTGCCGGAAGAAGGGATTGCTCTCCCGTTGGGCGGAAAGACGACAACGGCGGTTATAGACGAATTGGCGAAAACCGCATCGCAAACCGGGATGCTATGGGACGCTCAAATGATGGCCGACGCTGTTCGCGAGCGGGAAAAAATGGCGTCTACCGCGTTTGAGTGCGGAGTCGCTTTAATGCACCCGAGGCATCCGATGGTAAAAATTCTGCAGGAACCGTTTATCGCCTTGGGGATTACGCCGCGTCCGATTTCGGTCGGAACGTCCGGCTCTGGACAATCCTGCCAAGTTGATATTTTCTTCTTGCTTTGTTCAACCGAAGATACCATGCATCTACGTACTTTAGCCCGATTAGGACGATTAATCGCGCAACCTGATTTTCTGGATAATCTCCGAGCTGCCCAATCGTCGGGGGAAATTCTTGAGGTTATCCGTCAGGCAGAGACTTTAATTTAATCGCAGAAAAATCAGATTATATTCTGCAAGGTTGTCCCGTAAATCTCAATTTGAAGCGTTTTTCTTTGCTTTGGAGGCGATCCATTCGATCAGCAGCAAAAACAGCATCGAACCTAAGGCGACTGCGGCGATAGTAATCGCCTGATTGCAGCTACCGGGCAGGCAGTTGGTATATTGAATTACTTTGTCTGCCAGTTCGTGTTTTTCCTGAAAAGGCCATAAACTGCGCAGCGAACCGACCATAAATCCGCATAAAATAGCCAGCGTGCTTTGTTCCCAGCGAGCGAGCAGAAATCGCAGCAGTTGAGAAAATCCCAGCAAGCCGATTCCGCAACCGCAGGCGAAAACCGCGAGAATTACAACGCAGCTGGTAAATTCGTCCAAGGGCAGCTGACCTCGAAATCCCTGCTTAACCAACTTTTCTATCACTCCAATCATAAAAGTATACTTTCCTAAAATCAGCAATACGTAAGAACCGCTGATTCCGGGTAAAATCATCGCGCAAATAGCAACCATTCCGCAGAGAAATAAAACAGGCAAAGACGGATTTTTTGCCTCCGCCATAAACGGCTGTCCGACTAACCACCAGGCAAAAAGCGCACCTGCAATCAACATTACCCAGTTTAACGGCTTATGGAGATGGATTTTTTTGACGACCAAAACGCTGCTAGCGGCAATTAAACCAAAAAAAACAGCCAAAACATACATCCGATGATTCTCCAATAAGAATTTCATCGAACTAGCGACAGCGAGCAACGCAACCACGATTCCGCATAGTAAAACCGCAATAAAGCGGAAATCGACGTATTTTAACGCCTTGCGAATCTGAAACGAACAGAGATGTTTCAGAAAAGTCAGATTAAAATGACTAATTGAAGTGATTAGCCGTTCGTAAATTCCGGTAATCAGGGCGATTGTACCGCCGGAAACGCCGGGCACCGCGTCGGCAGACCCCATCAATAATCCCTTGACGAAGATTATCAAGGACGAATCGGAGTTGTTGGATTCCAGCGAATCGCCTCCGTCTGAAGAGGACAGAGCGTTTTCATTTACCTGGTGGAGGTCGTTGTTTTCGTTATAATCAGTGCAAACTGAATTTTTTGTGCTCTGATTTTCTGGTATAGTAGTCATACGTGGTATTATCCTCTTGATTGATAATCTATAATACATATAAATAAAACATTGTAATAATCATACTGTATTTTTCAGAAAAATCAAGGGTGAATTTATGCCACAAAAATTTTCGTTATTGATAGCAACGGTGGCGGCAGCGGCGGCCGTTCCTCCGATAATCAGTTACGTGCCGGAGGTTATTCCCCATTTTTCGTTGCCGTTGGAGGTAGAAAGTACGGAACCGGTGATTACAGAGTATCAGCCGGTAGTCTACGCGAATTCCGTCAATCAGGTTAAGCAGTCCAACCAACAGCAGCTGGCACGCATGGCGAACAATCGACGTAATTCGTCGGGGCAGATACATCAGGTCGGATTTACGCCGTCTAACAATCCGCAACCTAATCCGCAGCCTCAAGATTACGCTCCGGCAGAACCGCTGGCGTCCAATCCGTATACGTCTTCAACGTCAACCGGAGGTCAAACCGAACGTTATAATACCGTTGGACAGGGGAATTATACCGTTGCTTCTTCCGGTACGTCTTCGGGAAATATAACCACCGAAACGCCGATCGTCTACATGCAGCCGATTTCAGACGGGGCGTCCGCGTCCAGTTTTACGGGATTCGAGCCGTTTTTCCGATTCGATATTTCGCCCTCTTGGGTAGAACAGAACTGGGATTTTGTAACCGCCTGCGTGGGTCCGATGAATTTACAGGGGTATCGAGTTGCCTTGGTAACCGGGTCTTCTCCAGACGACCTAACGGGCGTAATTACCTATTATTTTGATAACCGCAAAAAATTACAGCAAATTGGATTTCAGGGAACTACGGGTGATTTAGGACGTCTGACTGCGATGCTGAACAGCCATTTTAAGATGGGTCAAAAGCTGGTCAATGATCCGTCTTTGACCATTTACGAAACGCCCGCCAGTCTACATGGACCGAAAAATTTAATGGAAGCGCGCAGTCCGATGGTAATCAAGGCGGATCAGCGGTATCATCGATTCGAGGTTTACCTGCTGCTTTCCCGTCCGGCAGAAAAAACCGGACTGCTTTGGTAGAATCTTGATTGCTGTTAAACCGTCCCGATACCGGCATTGCCCCCGGCGGATAGCGACGTCGTGAGTCGCGTTATTTGAGAATACCACCAAACTTTCGGAGCGCTGACATCTCCGTCCGCTATAATATAGAATTTTGCAGACGGAAAGATTCGCGGGATGAGGTGTAAAACGCGGCTTTCTACCGTTCGTTGCTCCCTCTGGGAGCGGTTCGATTCGATGATTTTGCGCGTTGTTCTACCGAACGGGAATACGTATGGAGTTGGAAACGGGAGCAAGCTCCCTTTTGAAAGCGGGAGCAAGCTTCCCAGCACTCCACACGGAAAATCCTAACGGCGTTGTTTCGTCCTGTTTCTAGCGTTTGCTATTTCCCTGAAGATAACGCAGCAAATCGGTCTGCGCCTTTTGCGGATCGATAAACCATTCAGTAGACCAAACCCGGCATCGTTTCCAGCCTAACGATTCCAGCAACATCGGACGTAACGTATCCCGATCTCGTGCGGTAGGCGTATTTTTGTATACTGAACCATCGCATTCTACGGCTAAAATATACTTATCGGGATTTTTCGGGTCGATAACCGCAATATCGATTTTGAAATCGGAAAAGCCGACGTTTCGATCAACCGCGAATCCGTTTTGCTTGAGAAAACTTTCTACCTGATCGGCAAACTGATTGCTGGAAATCGAATCTGATTCATCGCTATTTTTGTCTACTATGTTGTTATTATCATTGTTCCAGAACGGCTGTCCTGACTGTACGTACTGCAGGTACGCTCGCAAATGAGCGGGACCGACTGCATTGGTTTTGCCTAAATCTATTTGTTCCGGGCGGATTGACGAAACAACAATAATTTCTTCCTTGGCGCGGGTAATCGCTACGTTTAATCGACGCTGACCGCCGATTTTATTTAACGGACCGAAATTCATGGGGAAACTGCCTTTGGCGTCCGGCGCGTATCCGATACTGAAAATCATGCAATCTCGTTCATCGCCCTGTACGCTTTCCAGATTTTTAACGAACAGCGGATTTTCGGCGTCGTCGCTGACTGCGGCATCAATTTCAGGAAAATTCTCCGCCGCCTGTTCGAGTAAATCCTCAATTAACTCTTTTTGAGGCAGAGAAAAAGTGGTAACTCCAATCGATTTTCCCGCAGTAGCGGAATCGGTTAGCCGTTGTTTGATTATATCGACAACCCGCTGCGCTTCCTGCGGATTGGTTCGGGTTTTACTGCGGTCGTAAACTCCGTCCGGTACGTATTCAAAATGAACGCCCGCCTGCAAAAGCGATTTATTGCTTGATTCCGAATACGCTCT
>CAYZMZ010000117.1:0-8817 GCA_964479655.1 uncultured Planctomycetaceae bacterium | reverse complement strand
CGATGAAATACTGCTTAATGCCTGTCCGCGCGCGTCAACTACATATTGACGTAGAAAAGCGTTTAATAGCCCTTTCCGAGGCAGCTTCCAACTCCCCTGCAAATAGAATCGAATGGAATAAAAATTCCAAACTGGGAATTATTTGCTGTGGAATTACGTATCAGTACGTTAAAGACGTTTGGCCGGAAGCCTCGATTTTGCAATTAGGCTGGTGTTTTCCGTTCCCCGATAAAATGCTGCGCGAATTTGCAGACGGCGTGGAAAATCTGCTTATCGTCGAAGAGTTAGACAGTTTTGTTGAAGAACATGTCCGAGCGATGGACGGTTTGAAATGCAAAAAAATCTACGGGAAAGACATCGTTCCGACAACAGGAGAATTATTCACCGAACGACTTTGGGAAGTCCGCCGGTTGCTTGACGGTACGATTCCCGCCAAGCCGACCCGGAACGTTCAAACTGCCGATCTGCCCGCGCGTCCGCCGGTATTGTGCGCCGGTTGTCCGCATCGTGGAATTTTCTACCCGCTGTCTAAAATGGACTGTATTATAACCGGGGATATTGGCTGTTACAGCTTGGGTATTTTACCGCCTTTAAACGCGATGGATACGATTTTGTGCATGGGAGGCGGAATCTCGCTGGCCCACGGAATTGCCAAAGCCGGAGTAACCAAGCCGATAGTCGGAATTGTCGGCGATTCTACTTTCTTCCATTCTGGAATGACTGGACTAAGTAACATCGTATACAACAATTCAAATGTTACAATTATCGTTTTGGATAACCGAATCACCGCAATGACGGGGCATCAAGATAATCCCGGAACCGGTGTTACTTTGATGGAACAGCAAACCTATGCCGCCAGTATCGAAGAAATCGGCAAGGCGTTAGGCATGAAAAATATCGCCGTTGTAGACCCGTTCGATCAAAAAACGGTCGTCGAAACGCTCAAAAAAGCGACCCAATCTCCCGAACCGTGGCTGATTATTTCCCGCAGTCCGTGCCTGCTGAAAATTCGTCAGAAGCAGGGAACCTGCCGGGTTATCAATCCTGATAAGTGCAAAAAATGCGGCGCGTGCCTGAAACTCGGCTGTCCGGCTATCGAATCTACCGGCAAAGGCGTTGTTCCGGCTATCAATCAACTGCAATGTTCCGGCTGCTCGCTATGCGATCAGGTTTGCAAGTTCGGAGCAATCAGTCATCAATAAAAGTTTGTTTCCTTTTACCACCCTATAAAACCATGAAAGAACTTATCGATCAGGCGACCAGTAAATTTGAACAGCTGTACGGACGTAAACCCGAATGGATTGTTTCCGCTCCAGGACGCGTTAATTTAATCGGAGAGCATACCGATTACAACGACGGCTTTGTTTTTCCGATGGCTATTGAGCGTCGGACGGTAATTGCCGCCGCTGCGGTTGTGCCGTCAGACGGTTTACAGCCCGGCGAGGCGAAAATCTGGACCAGTGCGGGTAATCAATCCGCCATCGTTCGGGTGGAAGCAGGGGTTCAACCAACCAAAGAAGTTCCCTGGACTGCGTATATTCAAGGAACTTTGACCTTGTGCGCGGCAGCCGGGCGACCCGCCAAGCCTTTTGTGGCGGTTATGATTTCCAACGTTCCCTTAGGCGGCGGATTATCCTCCTCGGCGGCCTTGGAAGTAGCGGTTGCAACTTTGTGCGAAGCGATTTCGGGCAGTCCGTTTGATCCGGTAGAAAAATGCCTGCTCTGTCAGCGGGCAGAACATGAATTTGCTCACATGCCTTGCGGAATTATGGATCAGTTTATATCGAATCTGGGGAAAAAAGACCATGCGATGTTGCTAGACTGCCGATCTTGCAAGCCTGAAATGATTCCTCTGACCGATCCATCAGTTTCCGTTTTGATTATCAACAGCAACGTCAAGCACGCTTTAACAGGCAGCGAATATCCCGCTCGCCGGGCGGCCTGCGAACAGGCAGTAGCAATTCTGGGAGTTAAAGCTCTTCGCGACGCCAGCATGGAATTGCTGGAAGCAAATAAAAACAAACTGACCAACGAACAGTTTATTCGTGCCCGGCACGTAATCGGGGAAATCGCCCGAACGACCGAAGCGGCTCAGGCCTGTATAAATAACGACTGGGTTCGCATGGGTGAACTTATGTATCAATCCCACGTTTCTATGCGGGATGATTATCAAATCAGCTGTCCGGAACTGGATACGTTGGTTGAATTGGCGTTGGCGAAGGGGCTGGAAGGCGGAATTTACGGTGCTCGAATGACAGGCGGCGGATTCGGCGGCTGCGCGGTGGCGTTGGTTAAAACCGAAGCGGTTCCGGCTTTATCAGACTATTTCGCTGTTGAATACGAAAAGAAAACCGGAATCAAGCCGTTCCTGTTTGTTACCCGTCCGGATAAAGGCTCGGCAATCGAATAGAATTTATTTATATGGTGATTTTATAGTCAGTATAAACAGAATTTCTGTTTAATCCGTATTCAGTTATAGAGTAAGGAATGGATGTTAAATACGATTCCCTGTTGTTGTTTACCTACGGCGGTCCTGAAACGTCAGACGAAATAATTCCGTTTGTAACCAGCGTTTTAGGAAACAATGCGCCTGAAGCCCGGATTCAGGCGGCAGCGCAAAAATATTATAAAATCGGCGGAATCAGTCCGATAAATAATCGAAGTCGGGCGTTGTTGGTAAATATTATCAATCGGTTGACAGAAAGTCAGGTATCTATTCCTGTCTACTGGGCGACCCTGCACGCCGTTCCCGATATTACCACGGTGGTATCTCAAATGGCTTTGGACGGCTGTAAAAATGCGGCGGTTTTCGTACCCGCTCCGTTTGAAACCCGGTATATGAACCAAAAATTTTCTGCGGCGATTTCTGCCGCCGTAGAATCAATTCCCGAATCTAACCGTCCGCGCTTTACTTTCCTGCCTGCCTATCAAGCCAGACCGGAATTTATTTCCGCCGTCGTGCAGACGATTAACAAAGGAATCCGATTTTTACAATCTCAAGGGCATACAGCTGTCCGAACCGTTTTTACAACCCATTCGTTACCCAAAAACTGGGAAGAATCCGCCGATTACGATTCCCGATTTCAAACGGCAATCGATACAATTGCAGCTCAGTGCGGCTTGAACAACCCGATAAAATCCTATCAGAGTCAACCGCCCGAACCTCAGCAGGATTGGCTTGAACCTCGAGTAGAGAAAGTTGTCTGGAGTTTTCGTCAGCAGAATCCGCCGACGGCGATATTAGTCGTTCCGCTGGGCTTTTCGCTCGATAATATGGAAGTTTCCTTTGACTTGGACTATCAGCTGGGAATTTTATCGCGTGAATGTAACATCGTCCTGTTCAGAGCGGCAACTGCAGCCTCTGAACAGGAGTTTACGCAGATGATTGTTAATAGTATACAATAATCTGCGATATTATACTGCTGCTTCCACTTGAGTTTTTCCGGTTTATATTTTCATAAACCCGTTGTTTCATTTCGTCCTGATCGGCAAAACAAGGATTTAACTCCGCTTATTGGGCGAAATCAAAACAACGTCAAGAGGAAAATTCAAGTAGTCATAGTATAAATATAATACACCTATTTATTTATTCAGACTGATCATATATTCATCAGTCTGAATTTAGTGTTGACAATAACAAAAAAGGATTTTAATCAAATGAAAATAATAGCAGTCGGTTCGGGTAAAGGAGGCGTTGGAAAAAGCTCCGTCGCCGCGTTAATCGCTTTGACGTTAAAGCAAAAAGGACTTGGAGTTGGTTTGATGGACGCAGACGTTTACGGTCCTTCCGTTCCGCATATTTTAGGACTGGTAGATGGCGTGGTCAGCGAAAACGAAATGATTATCCCCAACTACGCCAACGGAATTGCGACTTTGTCTGTCGGGAGTATGTGCGATCCGAACGCCGCAATTATCTGGCGGGGACCGTTGATTCATAATATGCTGGATCAAATGCTCAATCATACCAACTGGGTAGACGAATCCGGCAAGCCGCTGGATTATCTGGTTGTTGACATGCCTCCCGGAACGGGCGACGTGCCGATTTCCCTGAATCAGCTTGCAACTATAGCCGGCGCGGTGGTTGTTTGTACTCCGCAAAAAGTCGCTTTAATCGATGCCGTTCGCGCGATTAATATGCTCGAAAAAATGGAAACGCCTTTGCTGGGGGTTATCGAAAATATGAGTTATTTCCTTTGCGATGGCTGCAATAAAAAACACGATATTTTCGGTACGGGCGGCGTAAAGAATTATGCCGATGAACATAACATCCCTTTTTTGGGCGAGCTTCCCTTTTCCCCGCAAATTCAAAAGTCGGCCGATGCAGGCTGTTTGTTTGACGTCGGAGCCAACGACGCTATTATGACCCCGTTTAATAAAATCGCGCAGGGAATTATCGAGCAGATAGCTCTGCACCCCGTTCTGCCCAAATTGGATATGATGAAGCAGGAATAAGGCAATCTGAATGACCGTTCAACCTTTATTGCTGATTGACATCGGAAACAGTGCCGCTAAACTTGGATTTTTTAGCGGCTATTCGGAATCGTTTTTATCGCTGCCGCGCAAATTATCCGATTGGAATGGACCGCTAACCCATTGGTTTAAGTCGCTTTGCTGCAGTTCGTTTAGCTGGGCAGATTGCGCGGTTCACGTTTCCTCCGTTTGTCCGGAATTATGGGAGCGTCTTCATCCGATGCTGGTTGGATTTCGTTCGATCCGCTGTTGGGAATGCCAGGATATTCCCATTCAGACTCAAGTCGATAATAAAAATTCGGTGGGGTCAGACCGATTATTTTCGGCGTTATACGCTTTATCGATCAAACCGAAAAAGCGTCCTGCTATTATCAGCAACGTCGGGACGGCTCAAACGATAGATGTCCTATCTCCGCAAGGCGTTTTTTTGGGCGGACAAATTGTACCGGGAATAAGCACCGGGTTACTGTCTTTAAATACACGTACCGCTTTTCTTCCGCGCATCGATCGACTGTCTGAAGATATTATTTCAACGCCTTTTGGAAAAAGTACTCCGCAAGCGATGGAATTTGGAGCGGTTAATTCGGCCTGCGGAATTATTGAACGAACGTACAGACAGGTAAAAAAAGCATTCAATTGCAAGCCCTGCGTCTATGTTTCTGCCGGGGCAGGAAAAATCGTATGCCGCAATTTGCAAATTCAATCTCGATTTATAGACTACATGACCCTGTACGGATTGTTAATCGCGGTAGAATAAAGAGAACATCTGTTCCGTTAGATGAAGTATTCCAAATCGTGCGGCTATCCAGCAGACGAGAACACAGCATCTATACGTATACATCTGTTTTCTAATAATATTCGACTTTCCGCGTTATTTGTTTTTCATAACGCGAATTAACGTTGCGTTGACGTTTTCCCAATTTCCAAAACAGGCTTCAAATTGCTCTAGCCGTTCTTGACCGGAACTCCAGATAAAAGGCTTCTTCTGACTCATTTGAGAAATATACTCGACGAATTTATCGGGCTTCTGTTTTATCAGCAGCCAGGTTACCGCCCAAGCTTCACAGTAGGCGTCTTCGGCGGTTTTCATATCGTTGAATAAGGAATCGTCGGTAAGAAGCAACTTTAACGCCTGCGGATTACGCCGGTTTAAACGCGCCTTGAATCGGGACAAGCGTGCTGTATTGTCTTTTCCCAACGCTCCCCAGCCTTTAGACGATTTTAAATCGGGCGTTTCAAAATACATCGCAATTCCTTCCGAAAGCCAGCGGGGCATATCGCCGTATCGTACCTGTAAACCGCAATTGTACGCAATTTGATGGGTCGCTTCGTGTACTATCGTCGCTACCAGCCGAGCGGAGGACGGCTGAGATAGAATCCGCTGAACCTGCGCAGCGTTGGTCGTTCGACGCCCCGAAACGCTCTTGCTGCTGTCGGATTCCGTTAAATCATACAGCGTAATCCGATTGGTCTGCATGCTATAATAGCCGATAATTGCTTCAGCCGCCTCGCCTAATTCCGGTTTGGAATACTGAATATAGTCCGATTTACTACCGAATATAATAGCAATCGACGACGTCGACTGCGGGAAAATTGTAACTCCACGAACAGACCAAAAATTGGTAAATACATCTCGCAAGCGTTCAAATAATCCACCCGACCACTGCGCAAAAACCTCCGAAGTATTGTAAAAAATCAAATAATGCGGAAATTGCAGCACCTTAAATCCATCGGGCAACTGAGCTAGTAATTTCGTCTTGATTTCTTCAGAATCATAAAAAGCAAACGCCCGATCGTCTTGCGTTTTACTTATCAGATTCTGCGGTTGAATGGGGTGGAGTTCGTTCATCGCATCACGCAATACAATTCCTCCGTCTTGCGCGTCAACAATAATTTCCCCTTCCAAGGTTTGCTGACCGGAATCGGTTTTGGTTACTACAATATCCATGCCGATGGCAGAAATCGCATAGAAATCCGTCAGCAGGAATAAAAACGCTAATCGACTATAAAAAGAAAGGTTGATTTTCATGTATTCTATTATACCAAAAATCGATAAAAAAACCAGAGTATATAACAAAAAAGAGAAATGTAATACGAAAGGGGGGACTTGAACCCCCACGGTTTCCCACTGGAACCTAAATCCAGCGCGTCTGCCAATTCCGCCACTTTCGCATAAATTCGCAAATTCAGATGGAAATAGTATATCAAAACTCCTTTTCTCGACAAGGGGTACACCGTATTTTCTTGAATGTGGCTCCATACGCCCGATTTATAACATGAAGCCGGGACGAGTTGCGACCGACTTCATTCATTTAAGCCCACAAGAGAAAGAATCCCACACTTTAATCGAATACGCCCCAAACGTTATTCTAAACCGATAATTGGATATTGGGGCGGCGATATGTTGTTTCCGTTTCAATTTAGAACCGAATCTTTCCGCGTGCGTATAATTAGATTGGAATTAATTAAACTGGTGCTACTGGACTTTTCCCGGTTTGTATAACGGGCCGCAGTCGTTTCATTTCGCCCCCATGATCAAACAAAGGCTTATTTGATTCTGTGGGTCGAAATCAAAACGATGTCAAGAAGAAAAAATCATGTCGTTGTCGTATATACTATTTACAAAGGAATCACAATAATGCGCATCGCAATTTTCAGTACAAAGCCGTATGACAAAGAGTTTTTCACGCAAGCCAATAAATCCTTCGGCAACGAATTGGTTTTCTTTGAATCGCGTTTAAACGCCCTGTCCGCTAAACTGGCGGCCGGATTTCCCTGCGTTTGTACCTTCGTCAACGATCAGCTAAACGATCCGACCTTGGAAATTCTTTCCCGAAACGGAACGTTGTTGCTGGCGTTACGCTGCGCCGGATATAATAACGTAGACTTGGAAGCCGCCGAAAAATGGGGACTGACCGTCGCCCGCGTTCCTGCCTATTCGCCCGAATCGGTGGCTGAATATACCATGGGATTGCTGTTGACGCTAATTCGCCACATTTATCGCGGCTATTATCGACTTCGAGATGGGAATTTTTCTCTCGACGGCTTGCTCGGATTCAATATCCATAACAGAACCGTCGGCGTAATCGGAACCGGAAAAATCGGGAAAGCGTTTATAAAAATTTTATCTGGATTCGGCTGTAAAATTCTCGCTAACGACGTTTTCGAATCGGAAGACGTAAAAAAATGGGGCGCACAATACGTTTCCCGCGAGGAATTATTCATAAAAAGCGATATTATTTCGCTCCATTGTCCGCTTATGCCGGAAACAGAACATTTGATTAATGCCGAAACCATCGCCAAGATGAAAACAGGCGTTGTATTGATCAATACCAGCCGAGGCGCGTTGATAGAAACGGAAGACGTTATAGAAGGACTTAAATCCGGTAAAATCGGAGAGTTGGGATTAGATGTTTACGAAGAAGAAGCGGATTTATTTTACGAAGATTTATCCAACAAGGTAATTCAAGACGATATTTTCGCGCGTCTGGCGTTGTTTCCCAACGTAATTATGACCGGACATCAGGCTTTTTTTACAGAGGAAGCGATGAAAGCCATCGCCCATACCACCTTAACTAATATTGCTCAATTTGAACAGGGTGAGCCGATTACCGGATTGGTCAGTCCTGAAAACATGGTTGCGTCAATAAAATAGCATAAAAAGGAAAAAAACTTATCTTCCCCCCTCTTGCGGCAAGAATTAAAGGTGCTATAATCCAATATATCAAACATAGGACGTTTGGACCTTGTGCCCAAACTTGAAGGGACTTTTACCCGTTACGTGTACGGTCTTGCGTGTTTGCTGTCTTGACGCAACGTTATTCAGGCTTTAGTCGTCTGATTTTAACGCTCGGAAGAAAAATCAGGACGGAATCCGGCAAGAGGTATGTTAGAATAGCTAAAAGTTTACCGAAATATATCTTACTAACGTAACAAAGGAAAAAAACAATGGAAATTATTCACGACAGTGCCGCTTCGCTGGACCCGCTGAAGGGCAAAACAATTGCGATTATCGGTTTTGGTGCTCAGGGACGCAATCAGGCTTTGTGCCTGCGCGATTCTGGAGTTCATGTAATCATCGGCATTCGTCCCGGCAAGTCTTTTGACGCGGCCAAGGAAGACGGCTTTGAGGTTATGTCGGTTAAGGAAGTGGCTGCCAAGGCAGATATTATCCAGATTTTGCTGCCGGATGAAAAACATGGCGAAGTTTTCAAGAACGAAATCGAACCGGGTCTGAAAGCGGGCAAAACTTTGTGCTGCTCTCACGGATTTGCCTATTCGTTTAATACGATTGTTCCGCCGAAAGACGTAGACGTAATTATGGTCGCCCCGAAAAGTCCTGGAACC
>CAYZMZ010000116.1:0-8827 GCA_964479655.1 uncultured Planctomycetaceae bacterium | reverse complement strand
TACAACGATAAATCAACGTTTCGGCAACCGGCGGTAGCCCAACAGGGAATCCCGCCACGGGGCTTGAGTGCTTTCCGAAAATCAGCGGGAACAATCGGCCGACGGCGCAGTTCGCTCAAATTCCTGCGCGTAAATCAAAGAATAAGATCGCAAAAAACTCAGCCACGCTACAAAACAATCCGGAATCTGCTCTAAATGCGTGTTGTACGCCGTTGCCAAGTCGTTATAATACCCGCGCGCCAAAGCAATCCGATTCTCCGTATTGGTCAATTCCCTCTGCAAAGCTAAAAAATGAACGTTGGATTTTAGTTCAGGATACCGTTCCGCTAAAATCGTAATTTGAGGTGAACAGTACTGAACCTCTGTACTAAGTTTCCCCTTGTTTTTAATCAGATTATCTTTTATCCGTTGACTGCGCAGGTTAGCTGTCATTTGCAATACATCACGTTCGTAATTCCGAATTCCCTCAACCACCTGAACCAGACGGGGTATTAAATCGTTGCGCCGTTTCAGCTGAACGTCTAAATTGCTCAATCCCTGAATAACCAAATTTTTCAAATGAACCAGCGATACATGAATCATATAAATCGACATCAAAATCCAAAGCAGAAAGAAAACCGCCAGTCCAACAGCCGGACCGATAATTTCAGCGTTGGCTTCCTTCGCCAGAAAAACGTAACCGGACAGACCTAAAAAAAAGGCGGAAAGTATATTCAGCAATACTTTACTCCACCACATATCATCGGAAATAGTCTTTTCGTCTTTAACCGAAATCAAGAATACGGGAGATTCCGGGTCTTCGCCGATTTCAGGCTCAACCGCATTCTCCGACAGGTGAGAATACCCCATCAAATAGATTTTATCGCCGACTTCCAATATTTCCTCATTGAACTGACGTTTACCGGTACTATCTGGTATAGATGAGAAATAGATCACATCGTACAAACTATTACCTTCATCAACCGTTTCAGACAGCACGTTTTTCGTTTCCAGCGTTGCTCCCTGGGGGTCAACAAGAATCCGTCCTTCGTCATCGCGCAGAAAAAAAGACTGCTGTGTTGTATCGCTGCCTAACGTCGTCCAGCCAGACTTAAGCACCTGCCGCGTTTTCCAGGTTTTATCTTGCGAATCGTAATACGTTTCCGTTTCCCATCGCTCCCATTGTTCCATAACAGACCACTGACAATAAACACACGGCTTTTTTGTCAGCTTGGCCGCAAAAGGAGCGGGACTCTCTATTATGCCCTTCAATTCAACCAGCCCGATAAATACGCCGGTTGTTTTACTGGTAGGAATATCGTCAATTAAACGCTTCCGCCGCAGCGTATACGCGCAACAGCCGATACAGATCAATCCGATAGCACAAAAAGCAACTCCCCACCACATAATAGATCAAGTTCCTTTAACCAAACAAACCCATATCACGCGAATTGGATTTATCTGAACTGTTGTCTAAAGATTCAGATTCCGTACTGATTGATTCCGCGTTGGATATTTTGGCGGAGTCGTTTCTTTTATATCCGCGCCGTGCGCTTCGCGCGTCTAACTTTTGTTCATCTGCCAGCTGTTTGTCGTCCATCGTTTGAGTAATCGCGTTACCCTGCGCATCGACTCCGGAAAGAACTTCAATGCGTCGTTCCGCCTCGCCTAATTGTTTATGACAATTTCTGAGCAGTTCAATGCCCTTTTCGTATTGCTTTAACGATGCGTCCAAAGCCAAAGACCCGGATTCCAGCTGCTGAACGATGGTCTCTATTTCCGCCATCATCTGCTCAAAGGTTAAATTTGCCATTGCGAAATTACTCCCATTCTATTGTTGCCGGCGGTTTGGAACTGATATCGTAAACCACGCGATTGACACCCTTCACTTCGTTGATAATCCGGGTTGAAATAGTCGCCAATAAATCATAAGGCAACCGACTCCAATCCGCAGTCATAAAATCTTCCGTAGAAACGCTTCGGATAACCACCGCGTTTTCATACGTTCGCGCGTCCCCCATCACGCCGACAGACTGAACCGGCAGTAAAACCGCAAACGTCTGCGAGGTCGCCCGGTACAAGTCCGCTTTGCGAATTTCTTCCAAAAGAATGGCGTCTGCGTTACGCAAAACCTCCAATTTTTCCTTGTCTACCGCTCCCAAACATCGAACCGCTAAACCGGGACCGGGGAATGGGTGCCGCCATACAATTTCGTCTGGCAGTCCCAATTGCAGACCCAGCCGCCGAACTTCGTCTTTGAACAAATCCCGCAACGGCTCGATCAATTCAAATCCCAACTCCGATGGCAGACCCCCGACGTTATGATGCAGCTTGATAGTTGCCGCCGGACCATCGGGCGCGCCGCCGGATTCTATTACGTCGGGATAAAGCGTTCCCTGCGCTAAAAATTCTGCGTCAGAAACTTTATTCGCCTCTTCCTTAAAACAGGCGATAAATTCGTGGCCTATCCGACGCCGTTTTTCCTGCGGCTCAGCAACATCCTTCAGCTTTTCCAAGAATCGCTTTTCGCCTTCTACGACATGTAAGTCCGATTTGAAGTGGTGGGTAAATTCCTGAATTACCAGCTTCGCCTCGTTTTTACGAAGCAAGCCGTTATCGACTAAAATACAGGTTAGCTGATCGCCAATCGCCTTGGACAGCAACGCCGCCACGACAGCCGAATCGACGCCGCCGGAAAGTCCGCATATAACGCGCTTTTTACCGACTTTTTCGCGAACCTGCTCGATTGTCTGACGCGCGAAATCTTCCAACTTCCAGGTTCCGGAACAACCGCAAACAGTAAACAAAAAGTTTTTCAACAACACAACACCTTCCGGCGTATGCGTTACTTCGGGATGAAATTGGAGACCAAATATCGGACGGGATTTATGCTTTACCGCCGCGTTGGGGCACGTACTTGTACTTGCAAGAGTAACGAAATTATCCGCTAACCCTTTAACCTGATCTCCATGCGACATCCAAACCTGGGCATGAACCGGAAAATCGGCAAACAAACCGCTGCCCGTTTCCGTTTGGGCGGGAAGAACGTCCAACTGCGCTCTGCCAAACTCGCGTCGGGAAACGTTGACCACTTCGCCCCCAAAGGCCTTGCTGATCAATTGCATTCCATAGCAAATTCCTAAAATCGGAATATCCAGATCGAATATTGCCGGATCGCATTGAGGGGCGTTTTGTTCATATACACTGGACGGTCCGCCGGAGAGAATAATTCCTTTAGGCGCCAGCTGGCGAATTCGCTCCGCGGAAATATCGTACCGAACAATCGGACAGTAAACATTGTTCTCACGCACTCGCCGGGCGATTAGCTGGGAGTACTGAGATCCAAAATCCAAAACCAGGATTTTTTCTTCTTTTAAATTCATAGTTGTGTTTTTAAACGGTTAGCACAGTATAAATACGGCTGTCGCGGACGTTGATAAAATTCGGGAATTTCCGTAGTCGGAGGAATTTCGGTCATAATTAAACTCGTTTTACTTTGACTACGTGTTTTTTTCTTCTTGACGTCGTTTTGATTTCGCCTTTCAGAATCAAACAGCCCTTTGTTTGATCGATTGGGGCGAAATGAAACGACTAAGGATTATTATACAAACCGGAAAAAGTCAAGTGGAGTCAGTATATATTTCTCCATCTCAACCTCTGCGGTACCCAAATTATCGTCGGTTATTATACACCTTTCCCGCCTTTTTACAAGGAGGTTTTATACTATGGCTACATGCTTTTTTCTACAAACACGGTTTTGATTTCGCGCCGTATGAATAAAAGCACTTGGTTTTACTGATTAAAGCAAAATGAAAAGGCTGTTTTATGATAATACAAGTCGTAAAATTTCAAATGAAACCAGTATAAAATAGTCTGGAAAATAATCAAACGACCGACTTCAAAACGACGTTGCAATTTACATCTTCCGAATCCCCTTGGCGAAAAAATTTTTTAATATCTGTCGTTATACGATAGAAACGATTCGGAATAATTCAATCCTCATTTATTATATCCAAACCAATTCAGATCAATGACTTTTGCTTGTTACCGCTCAATTTTTTCGTCAAAATCGGGAGTAAATAACCCGATTTTGGCAATTTTCGTTCAATACTCAACTACATAAAACCGTGCCTTTCAATGCAGGAGAGGATAATTGAGAAATAGTAAAAAATGCCTTTATTCACCGTATTTATCTGTCGTTAAATGATTCTTTTCAAGCCATTGACTTTTTCTTTATTTGGGATTATACTGGTAATATTCGTTATATAAAAATATTTCCTCCCTTCCCCCTAAATAAACGATTATAGTAAAATGGATACAAAAAAATTCCTTTACGCTGTTGTCTGCTTGAGCGGCTTAAGCCTTCTTTCAGTCAATTTGAGTTTCGCTGGCGATTTTTTCGAGCATCTAAAAAATTTACTTGGTTCAGGAATTCTTCCCGCAGAAGACGCCGCCGGGGCATGCGATGGGAAAATTACCGGGGTTTTCGCGTTCCACACCAATCAGGATTCCTCTCCTTGGTGGGAGGTTGACTTGGGGGCAGTGAAAAAGATTACAAAAATTGAAATTTATAATCCGCACGTTTCTGATAGAATGGATAAATTCCAGATTCGCGTTGCTCCCGATTCCAAAACCATGCGAAAATCCGGAGGGACGATTGTTTATCAATTACCGCCAGGAAAAACAGCTCCCAAGTTTGAGATTCCCTTGGAAAACGTATCTGGGCAAATCGTTCGGATTCAAATTCCGCGAAAAGAATATCTGCATTTAGACGAAGTTTTGGTTTACGGTACCGACCCGAATACCCCCGATTCTCCTGTTATCAATTTAGCTCTGAATAAAAACGCGGATCAATCCAGTATCAGCGATTTTTCCAAGCGAAATCGCGATTTAACCCAAGCCAACGGTAATTCGGATAAAGAATTGAAATTGAATTTTGCTTTAGGAGGTCGGTTCTTAAAACTACTGACGGCTAAAACAGACAGTCCGGATTTCTTTAAAGATAAAATCGCTCATTTAATTGAACAAAAAACTCCTCTTGATTCTCCCGACTGGCAAACTCTCTACGCCGAAATTCAGGAAAATATTGGGCAGCTTAGTACAGACGTTCAGCAATTCCGATTAATGCACTTTACTCGTCAAGCTCATCCGGAAGTTCCGGTTGTCGATTCGCAGGATATTACCTCCTCCGTTTTTAGCACCGCATCGCCCGAGCCGCTATCCGCTTTGGAACGCGGTTTAAAAGACTTAATCGCCAGCTCTCCCGAACGTTTTCCCGATAAAGACGCACTGCTGGCCGAATTGGACAAATGGAAACAGCAATTACCTGATTTACAACGCCGTCTGGAGCAGTCAGACCCGTCTGTTCGTTCAGAAATTCATAAACTGGTACAGTTTCAGCGCGAGATTTTACTTAGAAATCCGCTGTTAGATTTTGATTCTTTAATCGTTCTTAAACGGAATTTAGGCAAACAAGCCGTTAGTTCAATGGGGGCGAGATTGGGTGTCGGAACACTCAATTCGCATACCAACGATTCTTTAAACAGATTCGGCTGGAATAACGAAATTGCCGTTTTGAAAAACCTTCGTTCAAAACCGACAATACAAACTCTATACAAACCGGAAGACCAAAACGGTCCGATTATTACCGACCTGGAATTGGATTTTAACGCCGACCGTTTGATGTTTTCTTCTATCGGTCAGAAACAGAAAAACTGGCGTCTGTTTGAATTGCAAATACCGCAAACAATCAATCAGGTCGCCATTTCGCCCGTCAAAGCGCAGCAAATTTCTCCTGACGACGGAGAAGACATCGGTCATTTTGATTCCTGCTATTTAGCCGATTCAAACGAGGTAATCTTCTGCTCAACCGCCGCCTATCAGGGTCTGCCTTGCGAATACGGAGGAAGAAGAATGGCTTGTTTGTACAAGTTGAACAGAAGTACCAGAAAAATTCGACAGCTGACTTTTGAACAGGATAGCGATTGGTCTCCTGTTGCCCTGCCCAACGGACGGGTTTTATATCAGCGATGGGAATACAGCGACTTGCCGCATAGCAATTCCCGAATCCTGTTCCAGATGAATCCGGACGGAACCTCGCAAATGCCGGTTTATAATCGCGCCTCGTATTTTATGCCCTCATGTTTTTACGCCAAGCCGATTTATCGATCCAGTTCAGCCCAACAGGATTCCCCCGGCGATTCTAATACCGCTTCGACCTTTGTCGGAATTGCCGGCGGTCATCACGGAACGCCCCGAAGCGGGCGATTGATTATTATCGATCCTAAAAAAGGAATCAACGAGGCCCAAGGCGTGGTTCAGGAAATCCCCGGCTACAATCAGCCTGTTGTTCCGGTTGTCATGGACAGACTGGTAGACTGGACTTGGCCCCATTTTCTCCATCCCGCTCCGCTGAACGAGAAGTATTTTATCGTCGCGATGAAGCCCGATAACCGTTCGCTTTGGGGAATTTATCTGGTCGATATTTTTGATAACATGACCCTGTTATATCAGCAGGAAGATTGCGCCTTCCTCGATCCAACGCCGCTTATCAAACGTCCGACGCCTCCTCTGATTGCCGACAAGGTTATCGAGGACGAAAAGGAAGCAACGGTTTTTCTAGCCGATATTTACACCGGTCCCGGTTTGGCGGGAATCCCCCGTTCAACAGTCAAAAGTTTACGAATCGGAACTTACTATTTCAGTACAACTCATACCGGCGGATTGCTCGGTTCTATCGGAATTGACGGTCCGTGGGATATTAAACGAGTTTTGGGAACGGTTCCCGTCGAGGCAGACGGCTCCGCCTTTTTCCGGATTCCTGCCAACACGCCGATTTTTATTCAGCCGCTGGATAAAGACGGAAAAGCTCTGCAATTGATGCGGTCTTGGCTGGTTGGAATGCCGGGAGAAACCGTTTCCTGCAACGGCTGCCATGAAAATACCAGTACGGCAGTAAATTCCATGCGAACGGCCGCCGCATTCAAGGCTCCCGCCTCAATCAAGCCCTGTTCCAGTTCAAATTACGGATTCTCTTTTGTTCATCAAGTACAGCCTGTTTTGGATAAATACTGCGTCGGCTGTCATTCAGAGGAAAAAACAAACCTCGTTTCCGATTCAGGCAAATCCCTTCATTCCTCTCTGGATTTACGGGGAGATACCTGGATTACCGACTGGAGATCGGGCTTTAGCGGGAACTGTGGAAAAGGCGGCGGTAATTTTACCCGTTCCTATATCAATTTGCACAAATTCGTGAGAAATCCCGGAATTGAAAGCGATTTACACATGCTTACCCCCGGCGATTATCATGCCGATTCGACCGAATTAATCCAATTACTCAAAGACGGCAAGCATTACAACGTTCGTCTTTCTGCGCAAGATTGGGAACAATTGATTACCTGGATAGATATGAACAAGCAATTTCATGGAAACTGGAGTACGATTGCCCCTCAAGCTAAAGACGCCGTAAACAGAAATAATTCACGACGAATGGAATTATCCAAACTCTATTCAGGAATCGATATTAATTACGAAGCTGAACAGAAGTCCTCTTCTTCGGTTGAATTTATTCCGCCTGAAAATCCGCATTCGCCCCAATTGCAGGCAGTAAAAATTCTGGAGCTTGATAAAAACTTTACGCTGGAAAAGAAAACCGTTACGCTCAAACAAGACGGGCAAAACTCCGTAAAAATGGATTTCATCCGTATTCCCGCAGGCAAATATATCGATTGCGATGGAACAACCGTTGCAATTGACAAACCGTTTTGGATCAGTCAGTCAGAGGTAACCAACGCTCAATTCCGCGCTTTTAATCCAGAACACGACAGTCGCCGGGAATCTCGGCACGCGTATCAATTCGGACGAATGGGTATCCTGCTCAACGCCGATAATCAGCCGGCAGTACGAATCGCGCGAGATCAGGCGGAAGAGTTCTGCCGCTGGCTATCGAAAAACAAATTATCCGGACAAACAGCCGACTTACCTAGTATCGGTCAATGGCGCTGGGCAGCTCGCAGCGGAATAAGTACCTCGCCTGACGCCGATTTCTGGTTTGCCGGCACGCCGGAGTATAACGCAAAAGGACATGTACCGTTTGCCAATACTGCTGACAAATCCATACATGGTTATTTGTACGATACGTCTTCAAACTATTACGAGGCTTGTCTTCCCATGAAAAATCCTTCTCCCTACGACGACTGGGTTCCTCACGACGAAGATACGGACGACGGGCATTTTGTCTCGGCTTCCGCCGACGATTTCCAACCCAATCCCTGGGGATTGGTTAATATGAACGGCAACGTAGCTGAGTGGACCCGCGATACGATTTTAGATTCCAGTAATCAGCCTCGCGCCGTTGCCTGCGGCGGAAGCTGGTATGACCGGTTAAAGAACTGTTCGTCCCATTCAACTACCGATTTCGCCCCTTGGCAGAAAGTATTCAACGTCGGATTCCGGGTTATCCTTTCCGAATAACGACGATTATACCTCCGCGCAGCGGAGAGAATACCTCTCCGCCGCGCCGCGTTCCGGCTGACTGCAACCTTAATTTTACTGCCGACCGCAAACTGAAAATAACGCTTTATTCCCCCGTCAAATCTTTTCAATCGACAAATTCGATACAATCCACAAAAATATTTGTCAATCTCTTGATATTTTGAACTATTCTTAAAATATTTTCTTTATACCATTTGACGAAATGAGAAAAATAGGATAAAATATATAGATTGGAAAGTTTTTATCGAATATATAAACATAAAATAAATAGGAGATGCTTAAATGAGAAAAGTATTATCGCTATGTTTCGTTTTATTGCTAGGAATATCCAGTATATCTATTTCTTACGCGCAAT
>CAYZMZ010000115.1:230-8890 GCA_964479655.1 uncultured Planctomycetaceae bacterium | reverse complement strand
TTGATCAAGAGTCGGCTGATTATATGATACCAAGCCGTCTCCGCCGACTATCCGCGCGCCGAATTGGGCGGCGTCCAAAGTCGTATTCGATATTTGATTCAGATTGATTGTAAACGTATCACCAGTGAGTACGATCTGTCCGTACTTGCCGGACAGAATCGTTTCCCCATTGCCCATCTCTATCGGATCATCGAAAGCATCAATCCCGCCATCGTTGTTCGAGTCTACGTCGATATCGGCTATAATGTAACGGGCGTTCATGGAAACATTATCCAGATTCGGACCGTATGAGGGCATGACCTGCATTGTAGAAGCGTCGGAAAACGAAATCGTGCCGGTTTCTGCGGTCGCCACGAACGTAATTGAACTGCATGACCAGCCGGATAGACCGGAAATATCGTCGGTACTGGTCGAGGTTTCTTTGTACAAAGAGCCTCCAGCGGAGAACGTTAGACTGCCCGGTGTTAAGAAAACCAGTCCGTATGGCTCGTCCCAAACGGCGCCTTGCGACAATTCTATATTAGACAATAAATCACTGTACGACATCCCGCCTGCGGAGACAATCGTACCCGGAACCGTTACGCAAACCATGTTATCTTCCGCGTAGTCCGACCGATTCCATGTTGAAAAGTCCAGCGTGTACGTCATACCCGGAATAAATTCCATCGGATCACTGGTAATCGTTGTCGGATGTGCTCCATGATCGCTTGGGGTTTTATCTACACTTGACTGGCGATTGTCTGTATCCAGCTCCGCAACGTTGCCGCGCTGAATTTCAACGCTTCCCGACCATCCGTTGATTGCAGATACAACCCAGCTTGCCCCCGACGGAAAAGTAACATCTTCAAAATCGCCGTTGACCACTATGTTTCCGGCATTGACAACCTCTATGCCAATATTCCCCCCGATAACATTTAACTTTTTCCCCGCTATAAAAGCGGATATTTGAATATTTGCCGTGTTAATATCCTTGGTGAACGTATGAGTAGCGGAAAAGACGTTATCCAGCGTATCCTCTTTACCATCGCCCCAGTTAATAAACCAACAGACGTCGGTCAGCGTTCCGGAATCTAACTGTAATGTATACAGCTGGTCTTTAATGGCGTAAGATTCACCTCCGACACGAACGGCAGGCAAGGTACTATCGGTTTCCGTAACCGAGGCGGGGTCGGATAGCGTGGCGATTTCAGGATTTTTCACAGCCCAGTCGATTATTTGAACGCCGGTAATCTGTCCGTTAAAAAATCGGGCGGCGCCAGAACCGGCAGCTCCGATAGCCCAGCCGGCGTTGACGGCTACCGCGCCGACGGAATCGGTTTTCGAGGCGACTTCCACCCCGTTGCGGAATAATTTCCACGCGACACCATCGTATAATCCAATTAAGTTCACCCATGAACCGATGTCTTCAGCGGGAATATCGAAAGAAGCGTAATGACTTGTGCCGTCCCACGATCCGACTTCGTATTTGCCGTTGGCGATACGGAGAGCTACCTCGCCATTCGGATTGTTCGTATAGCCATGAGCGATAATATTCTGAATACCCTCCGTCGAGAGAGGTTTAACCCATGCGGTTAAGGTAATTTGCCCGGTAATTTGAGCTTGTGTATTATCGGCGAGCGTGAAATAATCGTCCAGACCATCGCAAATTAGCGCGTTATTTACGGCTCCGAACGACGTTTGTTGTGCTCCGCCATGAACTGAACTTACGTACTGGGACGAATCGGCGGAATCAAACGATTGCCATGCAGCCGGGACGGCGGATAAATCCGCACCGTAGGGCGAAACGGAGAGTAATTCACGTCTTTCCAAGGATTCCAAACTTAATCGCCGGGTTTTGCGAACGGAAAACGAGGTTCTCCGTTTGGAAAAAGCGGTCGGATTTATGAAATACAATGTATTATGCGTCATGTTTGGATTATTCTCAACGATGAACGTGATAAATTATATGGACGTTATTATATTGCATGTATTGTACAACAGTTGAAAATAGAAGTCAAGTGTTTTTTCAAAATAATTTCAAAAACTTTCAAAAAACTTTGAAAATGCTCATAAAAGTCTATAGGTGTTCATAAAATTTACTTTTTTGAAAGGGGGGAGGCTGCCGGTCGTTGCCAAAAGTTGGTTGGCGGGGATAAAAGGAAGAATTTTACGGGAAGACGCGACCCCGTGCCGGGGAGGCGATTCGGCTACCGCCGGTTGCCGAAAAGTTGGTTGGTGTAGATAAAGATGACGTAGCGCAACGAATACCGCATTGAACGGATGTATATGCGGAGCAAACTCCCGCCCTTAACCGCGTAGCGGTTGAATGGAATCGGAATAACCAGCTGAATACCGCTTGCCCCTTTGGAGCGCGGACGTCCTCGTCCGCCGTAATAGAAACGGGAAGGCGCGACACTGAGTTTGGGACGTTTGGCATAGTCATTGAGCGGAAATGTTCGCCTCCGCGCTCCGTTCCAAGCGGTATTCTAAAATTTCGCCCGTAACAACGCCAATCATTTTTTCGGCAACGGGCGGTAGCCCAACAGGGACCCCTAGTTCGGGGCTTCGTGCCTTCCTGTAAAAATATCCTTGAACAATCTCAACCAAATTTTCGGCAACGGGCGGTAGCCCAACAGGGCACCCCGGTTCGGGGACGCCTCGGTGTTCGGGATTATGGTTATTTTTATTTTACTTCCACGGAAACGGGATTGGCTTCGGGCTTTTTCTTCAAATACAGAATCAGCACGCCGTCAACGTATTCCGCCTCAACGCTGCTGGAATCAACGGAATCAGGCAACGTAAAAGTTCGTTCAAACTTGGCGTACAGACGTTCGTCCCGCCAGCATTTACGGTCTTCGACCTCTTCCGTATGACGTTCAGCAGTAATGCGAAGCATCCCTTTTTGAACGGAAACCTGAATTTGATCTTTGCGAACGCCCGGCAAGTCCAATTCGATACAATATCGATTCGGCTCTTCCCAAATACAGACTGGAATACTGGCAAAACGATCACCCTGAACAATTCCCGTTCGTTCCAGCAAATTATCGAACATTCTATCCATTTCCCGATTCATACCGGGATAAGTCAATGTACAAGCCATATAATTTTATCTCCTTTTATAAGATTCTATCAACTATAAGAACGCATAAGACCTGATATATCTTACCCGTCTTGATTGAAGTATATCCCCGCAGAAAAGGGGAATCGAAATTCAAGCCGATTTTAGAAAAAGAGTAATCTGCTTTTTTAAGGGGATAATCTGCGTATTTTCAAGAGAAAAATCTGTGTATTCAAGAGAATATTCAATTATTAAGAGAATATTCAATCGCCGGGTAATAGCATGCTCAAAGCCGTTTTTTTATTCAGATCCGTAAATTATACCTGCTTCCCGCTGATATTACCGGGAAACAGTATTGAAATTGGACGAATCGTACAGCGGACGACTATCGCCGGGAAGCCAGTTGAGATGTCCTTGAGGTTGTCCTTGAGGTTGTCCGGCATTGGACGGAACGGATTGGGAGTCCGTTGTATTGTTTCTCGCCGGAACGGTATTGGGTATAACCTGATTATACGACATGGGAGTAATTTCGTTCCAGACGCCAGACGGCTGAGGAATATCGGAAATTCCCGTCGATTTCGGCGGTACTGCTGAACTTGCCGAGGCAATAGCCTGCGGGTGAGCCGTTGAAACGGGGGTACGCAAAACCAAATTCGGCTCCGGGCGGGCGACGTGCGCGTATTGATTATAACTAGCGGAATTTTCCGCGTCCGAACGATTGGAAGCTAGTTGAATATCATGCCGCATTAAATCGTCGTTTAATTGCGGGAATCCGTTTCCTACCCATGACAGCCAGACGTTCTGAAAAGTGCCTAAATCCTGATAGCCGTAATACTTCCGCAACGCTCCTGACCAGTCGTCGGTATTGATTCCTTCCTGAACAAATGCTACGTATCGTTGTTTCCCGCCCCGGGCGATTAAAAATTCGGCGGAAGTAAAACTTTGAGCGTAAAACGGCATCGCATCTGTGGGATAATCTTTGGAATTTACCATCGTTCGGAAGGCAATTCCCCGGTTTGTCTGTAAAAATTCTACTAACATTCGACGATATTTCGTTCGTTCGGAAATATCTTCTACGCTGGTTGCTGCGCCTTCATCCGCCCAGCGAGGAACCGGCTGACGAAATTTGCAGGCAAAAATCATGTGCGTAATTTCGTGAGGCAAGACGGAATCTACAACGCGTTGGGCAGAACCTTGAATATTCATGTCCCAGCCGTAAACCTGACCGTTGGAGAAAACAAACGTCGTCGCTCCGCCCGGAGGCAGAGTTTCGCCTACTTTAACCTTGATTTTACAGGGCTGCGCCCAATCAGGCAACGGTCCGCCCAGCCAAGCGATTGATAAGTCCCGTCTCTGTTTTTCCGCCGTTTGAGCAAACAACGCCGCTAAATCCGGGTCTGCGGTTTGAACCACAAAATTCCGGGTCTTAAACGTAGCTGCCAACGCAGTACGGCTTGTTAAACAGACCGCTGCGGCAAAAAACAACAACAGGAAGCACAATTTCATTTTCATTATAAATGCAGTATAATCATTTTTTTTAATTCCGAAAAGAGGGATTTTAAGGAAAAGTACAAAAATTCCGAATATTCCGTCAATAAAACCGATACAATCGTCATAATCAATACAATCAGACGAGTAAAAGGTTTATTTTATCAGATTTCTTCGTCTATAATCTGTTTTCAGAGATTCAAAATTTTACCTTGAAAAAATCAGAAAATCCTCCTTAACTCGCAACCCGCTTTAGGGGTGCGGAAGGAAAAAAAGCAGAAAAAGAATCCCGTTCGTTAAGAGTCGATTTGCGGTACTTGAAAATCGGGGACAATCCGAAAAACGCAGGAAAATCGTTTGCCACAAAATACGGTATTCTACCCGTATAATCAAAATAATTGATTATACGGAAAAGAAAACGGAATCGTACCGTCTGCAAGAGGTACTCGAAACGCCGAAACGCCGATTCTGCGAATCTTACTTTTTTCCTAACGCGGCGCACATATCTTTTGTAGCTGCTAAAACCGCTTTTTCCCAGTTTTTTTCTCCGTAAGATTCGTACGCCTTGGTTCGCCAGGCAAAGTTGATTCCGCGTGAATTATTGATAATCGCGCCTAATCCGTGCTTATCAAACGCGGGAAGAACGTCGTTGACCGAGCCGCCCTGGACCCCGAATCCGGGAATCAAAAACCAAGTATTGGGCATCCGATGCCGCAGTTCGGCAAGTTCCTTGGGATACGTCGCTCCGACAACCGCGCCGACGGCACCGTATCCGCAATCCGATTTGGTTTCCAACGCCTTTTGCTGAACGAAATCAGCAACCACCTGATAGATTTTCCGTCCGTCGGCAATTTCCAGATTTTGAATCATTCCGCCGCCGGGGTTAGAAGTTTTCACCAATACAAAAATACCCGCCTGCTGCTCAACGGCGGTTTGAATAAACGGGTCTAAAGAATCGTCGCCTAAATAAGGACTGACCGTAAGCGCGTCTGCCTGCCAAGGAGAATCGGCTCCTAAAAATCCCTTGGCGTAAGCGGCGGCCGTTGTTCCGATGTCGTTTCGTTTTCCGTCTAAAATAACCAGCAATCCCTGCTCTCGGGCATACTTAATGACAGCGTCCAAGGCAACCATTCCGTCTGAACCAAGCTGCTCAAAAAAAGCGACCTGCGGCTTGACGCACGGTACCAAAGGAGCGACGATATCTATTATTTTACAGCAAAAATCGGTGTAAACCGTAGGAGCCATTTCCTGCGAATCAAATTTTATATCGTCTTTTTCGGTCTCAATTCCCATTCCAGCCGCTAACTTGCCGGAAAAATAATCCAACTCCTTCTGGCTTTGATGCACTAAATCCGCAGGAATCCATTCAAAACGCGGATCCAATCCGACTAAAACGGCATTTCCTTTTTTTTCAACCGCCGCAGCAAGTTCATCAATAAAAGCCATGAGAGAGTAAATCCTTGTTAAATGAGATTATTCGAATTTTTTAATAACGGTAACCGAAGCCTGGGCTTGCGGAGAAACACTGATATTGATAAAAATCTTTCCTGCCGGAACCGGCTCGGTTACAACACGAACCGGGCAATCCGGGTCTGGAGTTGTATAATTGGGATTGGGGAACAAAGTTCCATGCTGAACAGCTTCAATCCCTGCAATTAATTCTACCAATCCTGCACCCGCTCCCAGGTTGCCGAAATTCGCCTTCGGGGCGACAACGTTTACGCCGTTGGGACCGAAAACGTCGGCAATAGCCATCGCTTCGCCTTTGTCTGTTTTGGCGTCGGAGAGACCATGCGCAACAACAAAATCGACTTCAGACGCTTTAACTCCCGCTCTGTCCAAAGCGACGGTTATTGCGTTTTTAATCGCTTTTCTATACGATTCAACAGTAGCGGGTTTTCCGTTCAATGAACCCGTTGCCGCCATTGAAGACGCTCCGGAGAGCAATTCCGCTTCAATGGTAACACCGCGTTTTTGCGCGCCAGCCAACGTTTCCAATACAACGCACGCCGCTCCCTCGCCTAAAACTTGACCGGAACGAGCGGAATCAAACGGACGGCTGGCTTTAGCCGGATTGCTGTTGTTTTCCGGACCGGCAATCTGCTCGTTTTTATACGCCTGAATCGCCTTCATGGGGCTTAATCGAGTTCCCGTCGCTCCGCAAAGCATCATATCATAATCCCCGTTATCCAGAAAATGAGATGCGTGTTCCAGACACATATTGCCGGACGCTTCACGCTGGGTGATTGTATTGCTTGCTCCTCGCATATCATTGTACATAGTTACATGACATGAAGGCATGTTCGGCAGAAAGATTAATAGCCAAAGCGGGTTCATGGCGGGAATTCCTTTTTCTGCCCACGAATCGAAGTCAAACTCATGGTCATTTTTCAGACATTTGGAAACCGCCAGCTCAAAATCGTACGGCATGGTAATTTGGTAATCGCTTCCAAAGTAGATACCGGAGCGATCGGGGGAGAAATGGGAGCCGTCTACCGGAACAGAGCCGTCGTCGGTTGCCGGACCTTCAAAACCCGCATCGAACAAAGCACGCTGTGCGGCGGCCAATCCGAGTCGGGTTTCACGACTCATAATTTTTTGCCCTTTGCGAATATTTTTCTTAACTTCTTTGGATACCTCACCGTAATTGGCGATGTCGCTGACAAATTCACGGGCTTCGCCGCCAATACTGACCGGTGATTCGGGGGGAAGTTCCGTTAAAGCCTCAATCCCGCTTTTACCGGCGGAAAGACCCTCCCAAAGTTGTTGACGTGTTAAACCCATAGGACTAATTTGTCCCATGCCTGTAATTACGATTCGCTGGTTATACATTTTTTCTGGATAACGATAAAATTCTATTTGGTAATAAAGTTACAATCCCTAATTAAATAGTATTACGAAATTCTTTACCGATTAAAAACGGAAAAATGACGAAATTCTATAAATAATATTGTAACACGTCAGGAAAAATTGAATAGCCCCCGGCTCCCCCTCTTTTATTCATTTAAAAATATGGTAAAATTTAGTTTTTGAGCTGGACTATAAACAGCTTGTTTTGACAAAATAATATAACCCGATTTTTATTGGAGAAATTACAATGCGTCGTCCTTTTATCGCTGGTAACTGGAAAATGAACATGGACAAGGCCGGAGCGGTTGCTCTGGTTAATGGTTTGGTAGAGGCTTGCAAAGGTATTACCGATGTAGACGTTGCGGTTTGTCCGCCGTTTGTTTACCTCGATGCCGTTTGTCAGGCAGCCAAGGGTTCCAATATCGCTGTTGGAGCGGAAAACTGCTATTTTGAAGACAATGGCGCTTTCACCGGAGAAATCAGCGTTGCGATGCTCAAAGACATCGGTGTAGAATACGTTATTCTCGGTCATAGCGAACGACGTAATATTATTGGCGAATCCAGTGAATTGATCAACAAAAAGGTTAAAAAAGCTTTGTCCGTTGGTCTGAAACCGATTCTGTGTATCGGCGAATTGCTCGAACAGCGTGAATCCGGTAAAACTCTGGAAGTTATTTATGATCAGTTGGAAGGCTCTCTGGCCGATATTTCCGCTGAAGACATGAAAAAAATTACCTTGGCTTACGAACCCGTTTGGGCAATCGGAACCGGTAAAGTTGCTACTCCGGAACAGGCTGAAGAAGTCCATGCCGCTATTCGTATGTGGTTGAAGGACAAATACTGCCCGGTTACCGCCGAAGTCGTTCGTATTCAATACGGCGGAAGCGTTAAGGCCGGCAACGCCAAAGATTTAATCGGTCAGCCCGATATTGACGGCGGTTTAATCGGCGGAGCCAGCTTAAAGGTTGATGCCTTCATGGGTATTATCAACAATTGCAAATAGAGTATTGTTTGGTTTTGAGATTGTTTTATTCACATTTTAAATCGAGGTAGAGGATTTTCATGAGTATCCTGCTGACGTTGTTGAATATTGTTTTGTTTTTGATTGCCGTTTTCTTGATCCTGTTGATTCTTATTCAGCGTGGAAAAGGCGGCGGTTTAGCTGGAGCCTTTGGAGGCATGGGTGGACAAAGCGCGTTTGGTACCAAAGCCGGTGATACATTCACGAAAATTACGATTGTATGTGCTTCGATTTGGATTGTTCTGTGCTTTTTCACCGTTTGGT
>CAYZMZ010000115.1:0-220 GCA_964479655.1 uncultured Planctomycetaceae bacterium | reverse complement strand
CGATGAACAATGGAAAGAGTCGTTTAGAGATTCCCGCTGCAACCGCTCCTGACAAAACGGCTGCGCCGACGACTCCCGCTGCTTCGACCACTCCGGTTGATCCCAATGCGGCACCCGTTGTTCCGGCAATTCCCGAAACTCCAGTAGCTCCGGCTGTTCCGGCTGAAGACGCCAAGCCAGCTGAAACCGCTCCAGTAGCTCCGGCGGAAGACGCCAAACC
>CAYZMZ010000114.1:6214-8936 GCA_964479655.1 uncultured Planctomycetaceae bacterium | reverse complement strand
TTATTCCGTCTGCTACCGGGTATTGAGAATACAGATTCTCTATATTCCATAAAATATCGGGCATGGAGCTGCGTATACAGATGACAAACGGTCCCATTTTCAGACGCAACCCCTCCCCACACAAACGCGTTTTCAGCTGTGAGCGGCTAAATGAACCAACAACGGGAAGGATAGAATTATTCATTGGTTATATTATCGTTATTGAAAGGGAGGGAAAGTGAGCTTTCTTGAGGTAATTGAGGTAATTATTTCTTTTCTGTATTTTTATCAATCTGAATAATCGGCATATTTTTCCAGATTTCAAGAGAAATCGCGGCGTTTATCTTTTTTACCGCCCCATCGCAGTTGGCAATATTGAGCGATTTTATTCCGCCGAATTGATGGTATGCCCCTGCGGTGAGTTTGTTATCGGTCAGGTTAATTCCCTCCGCAAAGCGGGAATAGGGCAAGTCTCCGGTGGTATTCCAGGCGGTTTGGCTATTGATTACCTCGCAAATACCCAACGTATGCGATAGCCCCTTGGTGATTTGGGAAGATTTTACCGCCGTCGAACCATCGGAAATGCACTCTTTGCCCAACACGTACATATAAGAGGTATCGGAATGGACGGAATTGGAATCAAAGGCGTCGGGGCAGATAAACATCTGAGGGGGCTGAAACAACGCGTTTTGCTGATCAAAGCTGTCTGCAAAATAAATTTCCGTTCGCCACGACGAAGTTTTTTGATCGGAAATCAGATTGGCAGGCATGAACGTTCCGTGTAATCGTTCGTAAAATTGCATAACAGCACCGATTTGATTTTTCAAGCGTGCCTGACAAATCAGATTTCGCGCATTCTCTTGACTGGTAAGCAGATAATTGGCGATAATAGCTAGTAGAATCAATAGGATTCCTGCGCCCAAGAGAACAAACAGGGTAATTAAAATCAGGCTAAAACCGTGTCCGGCAGACGCGGGATAGTCGTCTTGCTGCTGCGGGGAATCGGTTTTATCTGGCGTTAAGTCGATATTATTGATATGGTCGAAAATCGCGGTATCGCTTTTTGTTTCCATATCGGATATTTCTTCCTTTGAGGGGATAGTCATTTTATTATTAATGGAGTATAATAAATCGGAGTGGATTTCGCGGATTGTTGCCTTTGGAAAAAATTCAATCGGAAACGCTCCGGGTGAAATCCACAAAATAAAAATATTTCCTACCTTTATATTTTATATTATACACACATTATGACAGAAAACAATACGACATCGCAAGAAAAATCTCCGATATTGCCGACACCGGTCAAAGTATCGTTTTTTTTAGGGAATCCGCTCATTAAATTTTTCGGTTCGATTCCCTTTGTTCTGGTAATTTTATTCCTTTTAACCGTTGCCATGGCGTGGGCGACCCGAATCGACGCCTTGTACGGCAGTCAGGTCGGCGCGTGGGCGTTTTATCGTTCAGCCTGGTTTATTGGACTGCTCGGACTGCTTTGCTTGGGCGTACTGGGAGCGATGTTAAATTCTCGTAGATGGACAAAACGTCATGTCGGTTTTTTGTCCATTCACGGAGGAATTATTATTCTGTTTGTCGGCTGCCTGCTGAGTTTGCTGTTTGGCTGGGAAGCCGATTTAACTATCTACGAAGGTTGTCAGCGGGATTCAGCCGTAAAAAGGAATAATCAGGTTTGCTTAAAAGTCTATAATTCCGATCCAAGTACGGAAATTGAAACAGCCAATCGTAATTTCGATGCTCATAAGCCCGTTTCGGTTTCTTCCGGTCAATTACCGTACAGCTGGGTTAAATTCCCTCTCTATCCCGGACCGATGTCGTGGTCTGAATATAATAAATTGGGATTCTTTCCGTGGCAAACGGTTAAACCGAAATCGGGTAAAAAGTACAGCGGTATAATTAATAATCTAAATGTAACATTTGAATTGCTGGATTTTAGAAAACCGTTTCGGGAAACCAGTACCGCCGATACGCTGGCTTTATCCGTTCGTCCAGCAGACAAAACGGAATCGTCGGCAACAATAGATCGTTTAAGCGGAGAATGGACGGAAATTAATTTGCAAGCCGCGAAAAGCATCAATCAGGGATTGATTGGACGAAGCCGCTTGACCGGCGGACAGCAGGTTTCTTATCGAAAACTTCGTTCGTCCGATCAGTTAGCCGCCTTTATCGGTTGTATTCCCGAAAAAACGGTAACCGAAGATTTATTTGTCTTCTATTATAAAGGGAAAATATATCGGTTTACCGTCAAAGATTTCTTGCCTAACGGGAAGACGGTAAACGATTTGCGCAGCTTGGAATCGAATCAGCTTCCTACGCAGAATTTAGGCGGCGATATTAAAATCTCGCTGATTAATTTAGAATCTGCCATGGGAGCGGCGGTATTTGAAATCTCCCTGAAAAATCCAGACGGTTCTTTTGAATCGGTAAATTCAATCACGCTGTTAAATTTATTGTCGGAATTTAATCGGGTGGATCCCCGACTGGGAATTTATGGCGAATATTATCGTCCGGAGCAAAAAATCGCGGACGAAACGCCTGCTGATTCTACGGCGTCGATGAGAAATAAACTGATCGGTCCAAGATACGAAATCGCAGCCAGTACAGATGGACAGCTGTATTTTCGTCAATGTATCAACGGAACCGTTAAAACAGGAGAACTTTCTTTAACCCGTCCGACGATAGCTTTCCAGGGAACTGATTTCGCTGCGGCGATTATTCCCCTGCAAGA
>CAYZMZ010000114.1:0-6204 GCA_964479655.1 uncultured Planctomycetaceae bacterium | reverse complement strand
AGCTTTGGAAGAACAGCAGCCGTCTGAATCCGACCCCGCCGCAGCGTTGGTTCGAATTACAACGCCCGATTCAGTTGTCGAACGCTGGATTACTCTGGGCGTCAATAATCCGCTCAATCCGCCGGACTGCTATCGGAAAAATGACTATATTACCCTTGAATGCAAAGATTCAGCGGGCAAAGCTAAATGGCTGGTCGTTTCAATTCCGCGCGAAAAAGTCGAGTTGAATTTTCAGATTCTCTTGGAACGTTTTAATCGCCGGTTGGATCCCGGAACCAGTATGCCGAGTCATTATTCTTCCGATATTACCGTTGTAGATAATTCTATCGTGTCGAATAAAACAGACCATAAATTTGAACACGTTAGAGTTCAGCTTAATCAGCCGGTCAATTTCGTCAATCCGAAAAACGGTCAGTCGTATAGAATCTACCAATCGTCGTTCAGCGGCCCGATTGATACCAGTTCTCCGATTTATCGCTGGGTAGTCGGGAATCAAATTCAGCCGACCGATGCGTCCGCTCCTCTGTATTCGTCTACTTTTACGGTAAACTACGATCCGGGACGGGGCATGCTGTATCTGGGTTGTTTGCTAATCTGTTTTGGAATTGGATTCCATTATTATTTACGCGGCGCGAAACCGATGAAAAATCCCATGAAATTGCCGGACGAAAAACCAAAAAACGCGAACGTTTCCGTGTTATCTTCAGTTGTACTGATAATCAGTATGATGTTATGTTCACCTTCTTTTGCGGACAGCAAAACGGATTGCGTGAATTTATCGCTTGAATCCCTGCCGGTATTGGAATCAGGCAGAGTTCAGCCGTTAAATACCGTAGCTATTAACGCCGTAAAATCGATCTGTGGAAGTTCCACGCCAACGTTATCTTTGGACGGCGCGGCGATTTCAGGCGAATTAAACACTCATTCAGCCGGGCAAATTACCCGACTGTTTGCTCAATCCTGTTCGCGGTCCTTTACCGCATTGGAATTATTTTATCGATGGCAAATCGAACCCGAAGTATGGGAGCATATTCCCTTTATTGAGTGCAGCAATCCTGATTTACGCCGGTTGCTGGGAGTTAATTTACTTGATTCCCGCGGACAGGCATTGAAATATGTATCTCCTGTTCAAATTGTTCGCAGTTCGGCTTTGCCTGACTACCGCTATAATTTGGTTCAGCAACAGCAGCAGGAACAGCGGGCGGGAATTACGCATCAGTCTACCAAGCTGGAAAAATCGGTCTTAAAGCTCCTGGACGCCTTTGAAAAATATCGTGCGATAACCTTTTATCCGCAGGCCGCCGAAAATCCGCGCGATGCCTGCGCTGAACTTGTCAGCCGGATTCTACAAACTCAAATGACTCTTTTGCCGTCTGAAATTCAGTCGGAATGTGCGAAAAACAACGACAGTAAAATCAGTACATTGCCTCAAAAAATCAGTCAATACGGTCAATCGTTTCAAAATATATTTATTTCGTACTCTCAATCGCAGGAATACAAGCAAACAGACAGATCGTTGGATTCTATTGTAAATCAAATAAATTTATACGATGATGCGATAGACATCTATATTCAATTCGTTCAAAACCGTATCAAATATAACAAGGATAAATCCAAACAGCTAATTTATACGGATAGTCTGCGTGCGTTGGAATCCATTGAGAAGGATTTAATTCTGCTTCGTTTTCGGCTTTACGACGAAGGCGGCTTGCCGGGCGTTGTCCCCAGTTTAAATCCGATGGCAGTCGATTTATGGAGAAATCCTGACGATCATACGGCTGTTTGGCTTTCGATCCCCACTTTGCTTTACGGCGATACCGTGGTTTTAGCGGGATTTCCTCAAGATAAGATTGCCCAATTCCGGCTGCTGTATTCGCAGGCGGCTGAAAGTATACTCAATGACGATTATCCCGCCGCGATTAAAGCTCAACAAAAATTAACGGAGAACATAAAATCGCTGGCTGCCTTTGCCGATTCCAAACGACTGACTTTGTTACCGGAAAATCGGCTGGACAAACAGGTACTTTCCGCCTCGGCTTATCCCGTATCGAAAAAAGCCTGTCAGCTGATACAATGGGAACTGTTTTACTATCAGCTTAAACCGTTTCAATGGGCATTGATTTTCTCGGCGATGGCAACGATTCTGTTTGTAATCGGTTCGATAATTCCCAATTGGGGTGAACGGAAGATTAGAATCGTACTTCAATGGGGAGCTGGAGCTTTGATGCTGGCAGGAGTTGGATTTATCGGCTACGGTCTGCTTTTACGGGGATATATTATGAGCCGTTCTCCGGTTGCAAACATGTTTGAAACAATCATGTTCGTCGCTTTTATGACGGGTTTGCTGGGATTGTTTTTGCCCCTGTTTCCGCCTGGAACGTCGGTAATCGGTAAAGCCTGGCAGCAGACGGCGTTTACGACTGGTTCGCGCAAGCCCATTTATTGGATTGTACAAATAATCAGATGGATTATCGCCGCCGTTTTATTTTATGCTCTGGTCTTTGTTTCCTACGGAGCGGGGCAGGGCTATAGCGCAGTCAGTCTAACGCCGCGCCTTGCGATGGGGGCATCGATTCCCGGCTTATCAGATGTTTTAGTATGGCTAGCCTCGATTTTATTGCTGATTATTGTGATATTCTGGATACCAAGAGTTGTCTGTACAGTTCTGTATCTTTGTACTGACTATATATCTAAAGATAAGATGAAGTCGGATTCCAGCGAAATGGAATCGCGATCCTTTACCCAGTTCGATACTCTCATCGCTCAGGCGTGCGGAGCGGGTTTGATGTGCCTGCTAACCGGGGCGGCAATTAACGCTCCGATGTTTAACGACGACTTGAAAAATCTCATGCCGATTTTACGGGATAATTTCTGGCTGGCGATACATGTTATCAGTATTGTCGGCGGATACGGGACTGCGATGCTGGCCTGGATACTGGGGAATGCTGCCTTGACCGCTTTTGCGGTTGGACAATATCGACTCCAAAAATCCGCAGATAATCCAGATAAAATTACTCCGCCGGAGATTACGCGAACGCTTTCCAGTCTGATGTACAGTTGTATTAAGGCGACCATTTGGCTGCTGGCTATCGGTATAATTTTAGGCGGATTATGGGCAGACGTTTCCTGGGGGCGTTTTTGGTCCTGGGACCGCAAAGAAGTATGGGCATTGATTTCCATGGTTGTCTACCTGATTTTTGTTCATGCTTTGCATTGGGGCTGGTTTAAGAACAACCGAGAGCTAACCATGACTTTGGCGTCCGTTTCCGGAGCGTTGGCAATTTTAATGGCCTGGTATGGGGTCAATTATTTACTCGGCAGTACGATGCACGGATACGCCTCCGGTTCGGGCGGATTGGCTCCGGCTATCGCTTTTGTCGGAGCGAATATCGCCTTTGTAGCCTTGGCGATGGTACGATATGTATCTGAAATGAGACGATTTAATTCAAATCAACAACAATAAATTGGTGTGGTTATCCAATTTATAATATAATAAACATAAATACATGGAGAACAATTTGATGAACGATATTTGTTATTTGGGCGATGATTCGATTAACGGTCCCGCAGCCTATTTGTGCGGTATTATGACTCATTTTAACCTGACTTTTGACCGGGTTGACAGTACCGACAGTCCGTCTGAGGCGTTCTGCAAAACGCCCTATAAACTGTATGTTATCAGCGATTATCCGCGTGCGCGATTTTCCGATAATCAGCTGGAATACGCAGCTGAAGCGGTGAAAAACGGAGCGGGTTTGATTATGTTCGGCGGTTGGGAATCGTACTTCGGACGATTGGGAGAATACCATCGAACAATTCTTAAGGAGGTTCTGCCGGTAATCATGGAAACCAAAGACGATCGGCGGAACTATTCTCAGCCGTGCGTAATTGTTCCGCGGTCGGAGCACCCGATAACCGCCGGTCTGCCTTGGGATACGCCGCCTTGTATTGGTGGTTTTAACGCCTTTACTCCGAAGCCGGAATCGCAGGTAATCATGGAAATTCATCGTTTTGCGATTCATCAACGTCAGGCTCATTACGCTTTTTCCGCAACCGAAATTTTACCGCTGCTTGTTTTGGGTAAGTACGGCAAGGGCAACGTTGCGGCACTGGCTACCGATGTCGCTCCCCACTGGGTCGGCGGATTCGTCGATTGGGGAACGTCCCGTTGTATCCAGAACTTACCCAACGGCGGTTTTATCGACGTTGGAGCCGATTACGCCCGATTCTTCAAGCAACTGCTTGAATGGGGATTGGGGAAATAAGGGGTAGGCAGAGAACAAAATGGGATGACTATTCTATAATTTAGCCTATAATTGTTGATGTTCATCAAATTGTTTTGATAAGCAAGTTCATAATTATTTGTAGGAACCTGTTTCTTGACAAAAACTTTATTTTCTGATATAATAGGCATTCGAACATTGGTTCCGTAACGTTGAAAGGAAATCATATGAACAATACTCGAATTTATGATTTAATAAATGAACTTGCGATTAAGTATTCAAAGAAGCTCTCTTTGCATATTGATTCCAGAGAGCAAGAAATGAAAGCAGACAGCAACTCTCATCATTTGATCTATCGCGTTTTGGGAATATCAGATTCTGAAGGTCAAAATATTGATTTATATCAAAACAAAGGTCGATTTTTATACAAATATGCAGGTTCATTTTTGGAAGAAGCTGCGCTTATCTGTTTTTGTGAAAAAGATAGTCAAACGCAAACTCACGTTTGGATTCCCAATTCTTTAGGAACTAAACCGCGAAGATTCGAAATAGACTGTTTGTCGGGCAACAATGCATACGAAATCAAATGGAGAGATGCAACTACGGATGGCGATCATATTACTAAAGAACACATGCGCATTAAAGTTATTCAAAAAGCAGGCTATACTCCTATACGGGTGATGTTTTATTATCCAAATCGGCTCAAGGCACGAAATATTCAAGATGCTCTGCAAATATTATATCATAGTGTTGGAGGTCAGTATTACTATGACAATTCCGCCTGGGATTATATTCGCGATGTTACAGGTGTAAATTTACTGGAAATATTAACTCAGATTGCTGATTCAAAAACGGGAGAATCTCACAATGCTTATTAATGGCGATTGTTTATCGGCTATGCAAAAAATGACTTCCGAGTCTGTAGATTTGGTTTATTTGGATCCGCCTTTTTTTACGCAAAAAAAACAGTCGCTTTCCGATTCTCAGGGTACTGAATATTCTTTTGATGATACATGGGAATCTATTGAGGATTATTGTGATTTTATCACTAAACGTATACAGGAATGCCGACGTGTACTAAAGAATACTGGGAATATATTTCTTCATTGTAATACATCTGCTTCTCATCATTTACGTTTGATTTTGGATAAGGTATTTGGCAGTCAAAATTTTCGCAGTGAAATAATCTGGTTTTTTAAACGATGGTCTAATTCAAAAAATGGATTATTAAATTCCCATCAAAACATATTATTTTACTCGAAAACCGACCAATATCAGTTTAACAAACATTTTGTAGATTATTCTCCAACAACCAATTTGGACCAAATACTACAGGATAGAATAAGAGATTCATCGGGTAAGGTTGTATATAAAAGAGATTCTCAGGGAGATGTTGTATCTTCTCAGGAAAAAAGGGGGGTACCTTTATCGGATGTTTGGGAAATACCCTTTCTCAATCCCAAGGCCAATGAAAGAACGGGCTATCCCACGCAAAAACCAATACTGTTGTTGGAACGAATTTTGGAAATTGGATCAAATCCTGGAAACATGGTACTAGACCCATTTTGTGGGAGCGGTACGACTTTGGTGGCTGCTAAATTAATGGGACGAAACTTTATTGGAATTGACAGCAGTTGCGATGCAATTCGTTTGTCGGAACAACGGCTGAATTTTCCTGTTAAAACCAATTCCCGTTTAATGGAATGTGGAAAAGAAGCATACGATACTAAATCCGATTTTGAAAAAGCCATTTTGAGTATTCTTGATTGTAAAATTGTACAAAGAAATCGCGGTATTGATGGTATTTCAAAAAAAAGATATAGAAACAAACTAATAGCTGTTAAAATTCAAAAACCTTCAGAAAATTTATATGATGCGGCAAAAATTTTATTGCATGCTGGAACAACAAAGAACTGCGGCTATTTTGTCTTGATTAAAACTCATTCAGATAATGAGTTAATTCACTGGGCAATACCCGATA
>CAYZMZ010000113.1:0-8954 GCA_964479655.1 uncultured Planctomycetaceae bacterium | reverse complement strand
TAACCTGACGCCAGTCGTCGTTTAATCGGTGCGGCAGAATCGGCAAGACCAATTCCAGCATCGCAGCCTGCATGGTTTCCAAATCTTCCCGTCCGTTTCCGCTGCCGGGATTATATTCCAAAACCATCCAGCCCGAACGGTCTTTCAGAGAAAAATCAGCCCATTCAACCCGCTTCCAAACCTTAGAACTGGGACGATCATGGAATTTGCTCCGCTGCGAATCCAACAGGAATCGAACTCCCGCCCAATGGGTTAAAATACACGGATCATGCTTATCGGATTTCAAACGTTCCAAAAACGAATTGATTCGGGTAAATAATCCGGTCAAGGACGCCCAATTACCCCAAAAGAGGTTGGCTACAACTTGCGTATAACCTTCTTCAGACAGCGGATAGCGGCTGAGAATACTGTTTAACAAAGCCGATTTACACGGATAACCGCGTCGATCAATACCTGTCATGTACGCGAATGCGTCCATAATATCCATACGCCATTTGCTATCGACTTCTTTTGCGGGAGAAATCTTGGCAACTGAGGCTACCATGGATTCCATGTTGTTTTCGTCCCAGATTTTTGATTCTTCGGCACGGCATTCACCGCTAAAACCACGTGCTAAAACTCGCAGCCATTCAGCACGGGTTAACGCCTTGACCATAACAGGAAATTCAGGAGACGGTCCTTCCGCCATACGTTCTTTGGTTGTAAAACGAGTAACCAAGGCCGTTGCTTCGTTAGACCCTGATTGCGGGTTTAAGTCTGTATCAAACGATAAATCTTTGTAATAAGACGGTTCGCCCAAGGCCTCATCTCGTCCCAAAGGACTGTAATCATGACTTTGAGGCCGCAATACGGCTCCCATAAACAAACTCTTACCTACCTGAGACGGTCCGTAAACCGCCGCTGCAACCGGTACTTTGGAAGAAGTAAATATACTTCTCGCCAAGCGCCGCAATTGCAGTACTTGAAATTCGTCGCGTTCGGAAATAGGAAGCATTTCCAATTTGGCTCTATCTCTATTAAATTCCGAAAGCCAGTCATACACATCCGTGGTAAGGTTCAAAACCTCTTCCGCCTGCCTTTGAAGCATGCGATCTGTTTCGTCTGGAAAACCCATAGCTGTTAATTGGTTAAAAGTTAAAAAATATAATTATAATATAAAAAGAAAAATCAATGAATTTCCACCCTAGGTTATCTGAGCTGATTTTTCAACGATGTTATATACCGGTTCCACTTGACTTTTTCCGGTTTGAATAACAAACCCCAGTCGTTTCATTTCACCGCCATCTATAAAACAAAGGGTTGTTTTATTCTGTTCAGGCGAAATCAAAACGACGTCAAGAGAAAAAATCAAGTAGTTATAGTACAACTTTTTAATAGTAAAAAATCAAATCAATTTTGATAGTTTACCATCAAAACGCAAAATATCTACGGTGCGGAAGATTACTCCCGCGAAAAACTCGAATAAAAAACTCAAGTACAACAAATTTAACCGGCGGCTAAATCAGTCTTCCTGCAAAAAATTACAGGAAGACAAATTTTGACTTTGGCTAGTTATTTACTTTCTGAATGGTAATACCCGTTCGGAAATTAAATGGATACTGCTGAATATCTGTTCCGCCCGCAGTTCTGGATTCGATAATCAGCGTGTACTGTGATCCCAAAACCTGATGCGGAATTATCGGCGTAACCAGGGTAGCAGTCTGCGTTGTTCCATTGCTTTGCGCCGGAACCCATACGCCGCCTTGCTGACCTTGCTGATAAACTCGATATTCCAACGTTCCTGCCGAACCCGCTCCGGTAGCCGTTAAAGTCATCGTAAATCCTTCAGGGGTAGAATTGGTTTGACCCGCATCATCTACGCTGAGGAATCGCTGACCAGCTACACTGACTTTGGCAAATCCGGCTGAACGTCCGTTTACCATCGCTTGAACCTGCGTTGAACCCATCGAACGAGCGATAAATCGCGCCGGATTGGTTGGATCTTGCTCTAATATTGATGGATCGTCTGCCGTAAATATCGCCGGAGCTGGATACGCCTGACCCGTTGCCGAATCTGTCGTACTGGCGGTAAACTGCGGAGAGGTTTCGCCTATTTGTAAAGTTACCTCTTGCGGAGTTAAAATATAGGTTGCCGGCTGTCCAACATTGACTTGAACATAAGCCGTTCGACCATCGTTATTACCGCTGGGGTCTACCGTTTCGACTTTAACCTGAGCCGCTCCCGGCTGTAAACCGGTAATCGTTTTGGTTGTATCGTCAACTTGAATAATTCCGTTGTTATCCAACGCTGCAATTCGATACGGAACGTCAAAGGGCAACAATCCGGAATCGGGAGCTACTTGAACGGAGGTTAAACTTTGCGATTCGCCCTGAACCAGATTAATCTGTTGAGGCTGAACTATCAAAGCTCCAGAATTATCCGCCATACCGCCGACTTGTACAGCCAACGGAGATACGGTTCCCAATGTTCCTAACGTCGCGTTGGCCATTCCGTTACCCATGGCGTCAGCCACGAGAATCTTTCCGCCTCCGGTCGCCGCTTCCCAATGCGCGTTTTTAGGCGCGGTAAGCTGCAACGTCGGATCGGCGGTTACATCTCGTCCTAAAGAACCGTCTGAATAATATTCGCGTACCTGAACCGGCTGACTGGCTCCCACGGATCCTATATGAACCGTATCGGGAACAAATCGCAGACCTTGAAGTTCTCCGGTATGGACGACGCCGGTATCGGTAACCAAATCCAAGGTACCCGGTAAAACGCCGTCCGTTCCAACTTGTTCGACAATATCCAAATGGCTGCCGTCAGCCCCGATAATAACACCGTCTTGAATATTGACCAAACCTTCGCCGTCTACGTATTCTGAACCGTAGCCTCCGCCGCCTTCGAGGATATTATTGACGCCCGTTCCGTTTACTCCCGGAGGAACAACGGTTACAGACGCATCGGTTTTCAAAGTACCCAATTCGGCGACAGCCACCGTTCGACCTTCCGAAACACCTAGTACCGCCTGGTCTTGCGAGGCAACAGCTACCTTCGGGTCTGCCGTATAGAATTTCAAACCGTTGGCGGCTGACAACACGTGCAATCGCCCTCCGCGGGTTGCCGTAACCTGGAATCGCATGGATTCACCCACCGCGATAGTCGGAGCAGGAGGATCAATGGTTAGGTTTTCGTAGGGGTCATCTGTTACGGTAACCGGTACTTGAGCCTTGGCAGATTTATAAGCAACGTCTACGGTTGCCTGACCTGCCTGCGCAGCGTTAACCGTTCTGATTCCCTGCATAACAGCAACAGGACTGGACGTTGTAACTTTCAAATCTGCTTGAGCAAACATCGGATATAATCCGGCTGCCGACTTGCCTTGAATGAATAGATTTCTACTATCTCCAACGGACATCGCCAACGCCGCCGGTTCTACCGTCAATTCGGTTATCGGACTGCTGTCTACTGTCATAGAGCAGTTTCCGCGTACCTTCTTAACCATCATTTCAGGAATCGTAGCTGAAATTTCCGCAGTTCCCGGCTGCAAAGCGCAAGCCTGGAATCCTCGAATTTCTACAGTCGGCTTGCTGGAAGAAACCAGAATCGCAGACGCCGTTCGGTCGATCTTTAATCCGTTAGGTGTAACAACGTATACTCGCGGTTCCAGAGCTTGACCAACCGAAATAGTTGCCGCCGCCGGTTCTACCAGTATTTCGCCGTTTTCCTGAATATCTTTCAGTTCTTCAGCCGTTAAGCCCTTTACAATCGCTGTAATAGTTGCCTTTTTATCTCCCATCAGGAAAGAAACAACCGAAATTCCAGGTGCCTTTCCAACGATAGCGTTCATCGCGGAATTGTATTCTACGCAATTGGGATTGCCTGATACAACAGTACACATCTTGCTAAAGTCGGTATTACCACGCACGATAGCAACGTCTTTGCCTAAAACACGGGTTTCACCAACGCGCATATTTACTACCGATTCTACCGGACCGAATTGATCTTCAACCGTAGCTACCACTTCTACCGTTGCCGGTTCGCTGGTAATTTCTTTCAGCTTGGCTGTAATCTTTGACGAACCGATTTCTTTTCCAACCGCTTTGTTTGCCTGCATGGCAGCAACACTGGTATCAGAAGAATCCCACGTCATGCCCGCGAAACTGGTTAGCAATCCGACCGACTTCCCAGCTTTGAATCCCTCTGCCTCAAACGTTGCGGATTCTCCGTTGTTGGTTAGCAGTCGAATTTCTTTATTGGGAATCAATTTCATGGTATCGATATCGACTTCAGCCACAACATTTACCTTGAGCTTTTCATCGGATTCGACACCCATATATTCAGCCGTATAACTTGCCGTTCCGACCGCTAAAGCCTCAATCGCGCCGTTGTTGGGGGTAGACGATTTCTTATCGCCGGAGGCATAATAAGTTGCCTTGGCGGTAACCATTTTTGTACGTTTGCCGTACTTGGCTTCAACGCGGAAGTCGGTAAATTTAGCTCCGACAGGAATCGTAACTTCTTCTCCCTGATCGGAAACCAGTCGGACGGAAGTCGGCTGACCGGCTTCGGCCTCGCGCTTCATTCCTGCCGCATACAAATCGCATGTTTGAGCGTACCAGCGTACCGATCTATTTCCAACTTTGGCCTCCAGCCATTGTAAATAACCGGCTTTAACCGCTTTCAATTCAGGTGCCGTCCATTGTACAAAGTCAGATTCAAAATTGGGTGCCCATTGTACATTGGTGGCTAATTCTTCCCGCTCTCCTTTTTTCAATATGATTGAATATCCTTGAGAAGAATCTACCGGTACAAATACTCCCGGCGGATACCGTTTAACGAGTATCTCTACCTCTGGATCATTTGGATCTAACGCGGATTTATCTACCGTTAAAGAGAGCGACGCCGCCTTACCGGCATAACGCGCCTGAATCGTATACGCCCCGGAAGCATCAGCCGGGAATTTAACTTCAGGGCGAACGCCAACTCCTGCGGGCTTCCAATATACGCCCGAAGGAACGTCCCATGCTATCGAGGACGGTTCAACTTCTTTGAACTCCGAATCACCAGAAAGCAATTCTTCTACCGATAACGCAACCGCCGACCCGGCAGCCGGATTGGTTGCAACAGGTTGAGGAACGATTTTTATTTCTGCCGGAACCGCAGCCGGAGTTACCTCGACTGTACATTCTGCCGATTCCTTAATATACGGTACGTAAGAGGCCGTCATCTTAAACGGCTCTGCTTCTGACTGTCCGATTAACAACGGAGCTTGCCAGTAAACCGCATCGGTTCGGTCTATTTTATACTGCGCTCCGGCAGTCATTTCTACCGTTGTAATTTTGTCGTCTTCTCCCAGTTTAGCGTCCAGGAACAGTTTATTTTCGACAGACTGATCTACAGCCAGTTTAACGTTGTCCTTTTCCCAACGCAAAGTCGCATCTCGACCGGGAGTTACATTCAAATCGACCGCCGCCGGTTTGTCTGATGCGATATGCTTTGCAGACAAAGCCGCTTTGCCCGGAGCAACGGCGTTGTAAACATCCGATTTAGGTCCATTCGGCTTGATAATTTTTTCGTCTGAAGACGAATACTGAGCAATATCGGGAACCAGTTCGACATCGCCCAAAGTCGGCGAATAACCGGTTAAAATCGCTCGCCCGTTTTCGCCCTGAAGCCGAATATTTCTATCGACGTCCAGTTTAAGCTGAACGTCTGCCCGTTCGTCTGTTGTTAATTCCGTTCGATTGGAAGTAGAACCGTAATACGTACCCCAAATTCCGATCGGTCCGACACCGGGCTTTAACGCCATGGCTTTTCCGCCCTTAAAATCAAAACCTTCTATTGTAGTTGGGTCTGATTGCCAGCCAATTCGCGTATACGGAACCAACGCAGAAACGCCGTCTCCGTAAACCGCCCACCCGTCAAAAGACATGCACAAACCTAGCGGCAGTTTAACTGAACCTGCAGGGGAAATAGACAATCTTTGAGGAGCTGGAATTACGCTTATCGGTGCCGTCGCCGTTACTCCGCGATAATTCATAACCAACGGCTGCGTTGAGGTTGGTTCAAATCCCTTTACGTTTAAACGGTTATCTACTTCGATAAATCGGGACGACGGCTTGGAATCTATCGATACGCGCTCTGAAGCTAGACTGAAATACTTTCCATCTGAACTTAAAGCCAGTATCTTCCCTTGGGTTTGATGGTCAATTGGAACCATAATTTCCGGCGGGAAAGCGGCAATTGACGTTACCTTGCCCTCTATAACGGTTACTTTGACCATTTTTTCTTCTGCTCCCGCTTTAACAACCACGTCAGCGGTTCCGGCTGTTCGCCCGATTAATCGGCCTTTGTCGTCGATTCCTATTACTTTCAAGTTACGACTGACTACCTTAATCGGCGATCCGGCAGGAGCTGAAACGGACAGCGGCAGCAACTCGTCTACGTGCATGGAAAATTCAGTCGGAGATACACGTAAACCGGTTACCCCGTTATTTTCCATGACGCTAAACGGACAATCGGCTGACATATCACCCGACTTGAGTTTAATTGCGCCTCCGCCCGGATTGAGCGTTTTGAGAATATTTCCCTGATATTTTGCAACCTGGGGCGGGTCTACTGACCAATCTAAAATACTGGAACCGGTCAGCGATACGGTCTTTCCAGATGCAGTTTGAGCGCTTACCGAAATTATTCCGTCTTGACCGAGCGGAATTTCTTTCGGATAAACCGAAACTTTGAGATTTTGCAATGCCTCCGCATTGACTTTTACATCCGCCGCCGCGTCTATATACTGATCTTTGGCACTGGCCCGATACTGACATACAACAGCGGAAGACCCATCTGCCAAGCCTTCTACAAAACCGTTATAATGATATATTGTACCGTCATTTTTGGATTTCCAAACGCACGCCTGAGATAAATCGGCGGACGTACCGTTTTCGTATTCTCCAATTACCTTGAATTGCTGCGTAGAACCAACGGCCAGCTCGGCACTTGCCGGTTCCAATCGCAATTTTTGCGGCATGACAGGCGGGACGACTTCTACTTCTACCGTTTTTCGTCTCCCGGCGGCATAAAATGTTACGTTTGTTTTACCGGGACTTTGCGCGAACGCACGCATACCGTCGGTAAAATACATTACTCGCGTATCTGCAACTTGAGTTTGAGCCTGCGCTGTTACATCGCCCGCCATAATCAACCCCAAATTGAATAATCCGGGTTTTCGGACGTTAAAATCGACCATTGATCCAACAGGAACAATTACCGGTTTAGGCGTTACCTTCAAAGCGAATAGTAAATTATTGAGCATCCAGCCGAAAAACAGCAACAGCAACAGCAACAAAACGCTCCATCGTATTCGGCGTTTCATGGCATCCATACGCTTTTTACGTGTCCACGGCATCGCCTGACAACCGGGGCATCGTTTAGGCTGATTTGGTCTTTGAATATACAACTGCATACATTCAGGATCATCGCAGATTATCGCTTTGCCAATTTCTTCGTCTGAACGTTGAAATCCGTAAGCCCAGACCAAACGCCAATTATCGTTAGAATCTTTGTATTTATAGAAAAAACTGGTTCGACCGGGAAAATTTAAGTCTTCGACGATAGTATTAAATTGATCTTTAACCAATCGAAGCATCATTTCTTCCGCGCCCGAACACGCCTTGGCAGCCGCCAGGCGTTCTTTGATTTGTTCCACGTAGGGCAACAGCGGTCCTTCCAGATCGGCTTCGTCGATAAGAACTACGTTTGCTTCTTCCAAACGCCCTCCTTGGTCATCTCGAACGTAGAAATCGACGGACTTCCCGTCATCATGCCATTCAGGTTCTGCAATCAAGCCGCCAAGCCATTTGAACATGGTCTTGTCATTTGCCCCGGAGGTATCCAGAAGAGGAACTCCAGGTTCTATTGCTATCGGACGAAAATCTACCGCATCATCTGCCAAGTCCAAACGAACAAATCTGGTTGCCATAGTTTTCCTTAATTTAATTGTATAATCTTTTGTTGGTATTAATAGGATTTCCAGATTCCGGTGCGGGAACCCGAATATAAATCACGATAAGTCACCTCAAACTCCCCTTCTATATAACATATATCCATTTTAAGAAAAATGCAAGTCGTTTCACCTATTTTTTTTAAATCTTATGCAAAATTCTTGATTTTTTATAAAATTTTTTTATTGAAACCGTTTTTTCAGTTGATTTTTCTCTCAAAAAAGGACTTTACTATATTTGTTCATATAAATCTGAATTTTCAGATTTATACTGTTTCCACTTGAATTTTTCCGACTTATACTTTCATAAACCAGTCGTTTCATTTCGCCCTGATCGGAAAAACAAGGATTGGACTCAACTTATTGGGCGAAATCAAAACAACGTCAAGAGGAAAATTCAAGTAGTCATATTATAACCCCTCGTAATTGCCGTAAGCTTAAAATCGATCGTTCGGGATTGCCCCTCAATCAGCCGAGTTTTTTTCGACCAGTCCGAGCTGTTGCAATTTTTCCAGGCATTCATCTCGTTCGCGGCACTTGTCCAGCCCCAGCCAAGACGGGTCGCCTAATTCCATGAATTTTTCAAGTGATACCGGAACCTGACCGGCGGCAGTTATACGCTGTATTACCTGTTTGTCCAGCCTCGATAAGCTGGCGGAATCGAAAACGTAGTCTTTAAACGCTTCCCACGTCATTGGAAACAGTTTGGCGACTATTTCCTCTCCGATTGTCGTTGCATATTTACGGATTTCCAGCTGAGCATGAGATTCCATCCGCAGGGAAAGAAAATGCAGTAAATTATGCAGATCGATTTTCCAATACGCCTCCGTATAAGTGCACAGAGGCAGGTCTTTCCGTGCTTGTTCTCGCGCAATTCCCGCGTTGATTCTTTCAAAATAGATTTCTTGAGCCATCGACTGATACAGTTTTTCTCCCTGCGTGAGACGATTTCCCAATTCCATTTGATCCGCT
>CAYZMZ010000112.1:8567-9048 GCA_964479655.1 uncultured Planctomycetaceae bacterium | reverse complement strand
GAACTAACGTCCATCGCAAAGGGACGATATTGCGCCGCCTCAATCGCGTTTTCGATATTCAAGCCGCCGGCTAAAAAATACGCTCTTGACGCTTTTTCCAGCCAACGCCAGTAAAACGAGTTCCCCGTTCCGCCGGAGCCGTTGTCAAAAAGAACGTAATCCGCCGGGCAATTCTGGGCGTTGATAATATCGTCTTCCGAATCAATCCGAATCGCCTTGATTATTGGAATCGAACAGACCGATTTCAAGTCCAAAATAAATTCATCGTTTTGATTACCGTGAAGTTGAACGAGTTGTATAATTCCGTCTGCTGTCAGACGAGCGATTTGTGAAATCGGGGTATCGACAAATACGCCGACCGCTTTAATGGCGGCATCGAGTTTGTCCCGCAATAGTCGGGCTTGAGTTGGAAATACCTGTCGTCGGCTGGGCGCAAAAACGAATCCCGCAAAATCGGCGTGCGCCTGATTGACGAAATCAG
>CAYZMZ010000112.1:0-8557 GCA_964479655.1 uncultured Planctomycetaceae bacterium | reverse complement strand
TGTAATTCTGGTCATTATCTTCGTAGTACAGCAATTCGGAACCAGTTTTATTGGAAAATTTTTCGGACCAGTAATGGTGATTTGGTTCTTGTTTTTAGGAGGATTTGGTGTAGTAAATTTATTAGAGCATCCAGAAATTCTAAAGTCTTTTAATCCTTATTACGCCTATAAATTAATTGTAACCTCTCCGAGCGCGATTTTAATTTTAGGGGCGGTTGCCGTTTTGTCTATATTCATGATTTTGCCCCTCCTGAACGCAGTTTTATCATCTGCTGCTTTTTATCGGGACTGGTCATAAATGATTCCCCGATAAGAACGGCGTTGGTTCCGTTTTCTCGGAGCTGCTGAATATCGTTGGGCGTTGAAATTCCGCTTTCCGAAACAAACAGTATATCCGCCGGGACGAATTTTCGCAGTCTAACGGAAGTTGTAATATCGACCTTAAACGTTTTCAGATCGCGATTATTGACGCCGATAATTCGCGCTCCGATGTCAACGGCAAGTTTAACCTCTTCTTCTGTATGAGCTTCTATCAAAGCGGATAATCCCAGCGAATCGGCAATTTCCTTGTACTGAATCAATGTATTTCTGTCTAAAAGAGCGCAGATTAACAAAACAGCAGACGCTCCTAGCAGTTTTGCTTGATAAATTTGATACGGGTCCACGGTAAAATCTTTGCGTAAAACAGGGATTTGAACGCATTGAGCGATTTGGGACAGGTATTCATCGCGTCCTAAAAACCAGCGCGGCTCGGTTAAACAGGAAATAGCGGTCGCTCCGGCGGCTTCGTATTCCAAAGCAATATCGCAATAGGGAAACGATTCCGCAATAACGCCCTTGGAGGGAGACGCCTTTTTCACTTCGCAGATAAAAGCAATATCTGTCGCCGCCTTGATTGCTGTTTCCAATCTAAATGGAGGAACGGGCGGCAGCTGTTGAATTTGTTCCTGAATTTTTTCTAACGGAACCGACTGTTTCGCGATTTCAACGCGTTCTCGGGCGGCCTGGGCAATTGTATCGAGAATCATGCTGTAAGCTCCTTGAGTTTGTTTTCAGCGGCGCAGGAATCGATTATTTCCCCGGCAAGCTGAATACCGTTTTGTATTGAATCAGCCTTGTCTGCCAGATACAGGCATAGACCAGCGTTTAGCAGCACAACATCCCGCTTGGCGGAGCGATCTATTCCGGAGAGAATATTGCGTGTAATTTGAGCGTTCTGTTCAGGTGTACCTCCGATCAATTCTTCAATCGGAGCGCGTTTGAGACCGAAATCTTCCGGCTGAATTGAATATCGATTGATTTTAACTCCCCGAATTTCGCAAATCTCGGTTCTGTTGCAGACGGTAGCCTCGTCCAGCCCGTCGAGTCCGTGAACAACCATTCCGCGCACAACACCCAAGCGAGCCAGCACGCCGGCGATTGGTTCCAGCAGGCTTGAATCGTAAACGCCCATCAATTGCCGTTGCGCGCCCGCTGGATTGGCAAGCGGTCCGAGTATATTAAACAACGTCCGAACGCCGAGTTCTTTTCTGACCGCCGCCACCGCTTTGGACGCTTCATGGTATTTTTGAGCGAACAGGAAACAGAATCCCGTATTACGCAGCTGATTCAGGCTTTCTTGAGGGGATAGACCGATGTTAATTCCGAGTTTTTCCAGCACGTCAGCCGCGCCGGAGCGACTGGAAACGGCACGATTTCCGTGTTTGGCGATTTTTACTCCGCCTGCCGCCGCGACCAGTGCCGACGTCGTTGAAATATTAAACGTCCCGATTTCATCTCCCCCGGTTCCAACAACATCCATAACTTCAAAATCAGGCTTAAATTGGCACGCTCTTTGACGCATGATAGCCGCCGCAGCGGTAATCTCATCAATCGATTCGCCCTTCAAGCGCAACGCCGTTAAAAAGGAAGCTATCTGCGTACCGCTAACTTGTCCTGAGATAAGCTGATTCATCGCTTGAGCCATTTTTTCGCGGTCCAGATTTTTTCCTTCAATCACGTTTTTTAGAATCGCAGAAAACTCAATTTCAGGTGGCGGGTTGAGCAAATCCTGCTGCTTGGTACTGGAAACCAAAGACAAAAAATTCGCCACAATTTTTCGTCCGTTGGGCGTTAAAATGGATTCCGGATGAAATTGCAGACCGTAAACGTGCCCTTCCCGGCTTCGTACCGCCATAACTTCGCCATCGGTCGTTCGGGCGCATACAAGAAGGGATTCTGGAATCGTATCCTCAACGGCGGCCAAGGAATGATACCGCGCTGCCTGAATCGTTTCCGGCAATCCATTGAATAACAAACAGCTGGTATCAACTGAAATGGACGATTGTTTACCGTGCATAAGTTGCTTCGCGTACGAAACCGTTGCTCCAAAGGCCTCGCAAATAGCTTGATGACCTAAACAAACGCCCAGTATCGGAATTTTTCCCGCGAAATGCTTGGCGACCGAAACCAAAATTCCTGCCTCGGACGGACGTCCGGGACCGGGGGAAAGGATAATTGCTTCGGGAGCCAGCGATTCGATTTCTTCAATCGTCATTTGATCGTTTCGTATAACCCGAATATCCGAATTAATCGACCCGATCAATTGGAATAAGTTGTACGAAAAACTATCGTAATTATCTATTAGCAATATCATAAACTTTTTAACTCCGTTGAAAAATATTATGTACTCAAGTAAACCTGGAAAAAGTGCAATTTTGGGAAGAAGGGAAATCTTTTTGATTGATCAAATTCATTAAAAATCAAAGCGAAAAATTGCACGTGAAACAGAACAGCACGGTGAAATAATGTAGCTATTGCCAAGACCAGCTTACCGCGTCGATTACAGCTTGAGCTTTATTGATACATTCCTGATATTCAGATTCAGGAACGCTGTCCGCTACGATTCCCGCACCGGATCGAATGAAGATTTTTCCGTTTTTCTTAAAAGCAAGCCGAATTCCGATACACGTATCGAGATTTCCAGCGAAATCGATGTATCCAATCGCTCCTCCGTAGATACCGCGCTTGCAGTTTTCCAATTCGTTGATTATTTGACAGGCTCTGATTTTTGGCGCACCTGAAAGCGTTCCGGCAGGCAGAACGGCGTCTATAGCGTCTAAAACTGAGCAGTCTGGACGAAGCGTTCCGCGCACGGTAGACGCCAAGTGCATAATATGTGAATATCTGACCACCGACATGTATTTTTCGACCTCGACTGAACCGAACTGGCTAATTTTACCCAGGTCATTTCGTCCTAAATCGACCAGCATATTATGCTCTGAGCATTCTTTGGCGTCGGCAAGCAGGGATTCTTCCAATTGTCTGTCTTGCTGGTCCGTTTTACCGCGAGGACGGGAGCCGGCCAATGGATACGTGTACACCGTATTACCAACAACTTTGACCAGCGTTTCGGGAGATGCGCCGGTTAATTCTATATCGTCGCTGCTAAAATAAAACATGTAGGGGGACGGATTGGTAGTTCGCAAAACGCGGTACGCGCTTAAAAGCGACCCTTCAAAATCAGCTTCCCATCGGTTGGATAAAACGACCTGGAAAATATCGCCTTCCTTAATATAATGCTTGCCCTGATTCACAATATCGCAGTATGCCTGCTTGTTAAAAAGAGGACGCAAGGGCGAGGTTAAACGTCCCGGCTGAATATCTTCCGGCTTTCCTGATACGATTAAATTTACCAGATTGTCCAATTCCAAACACGCTTTTTTGTAGTTTCGTTCCCAATCGTCGGTTTTAACGTTGACAATCAATACGATCTTTTGCGTCAGATTATCGAACGCAATAACTTTGTCAAACAACATCAAATCGACGTCTTTGAATCCTTCCTGATCCACGGCATCCAAATTTAACGTCGGTTCACTGTATTTAATATAATCGTAAGAAAAATATCCAACCAACCCCCCTGTAAAAGGCGGCAGGTACTCAAATCGCGGACTGCGATTTTCGGCAATAATCTGGGAGATAATTTCTCTGGGATGCTTAACTTCTACGTTAATACTGGTTCCAGACTTTATACAAAGATGTCCATTTGTACAAGTTAGTTCCAGCTGGGGCTCGAATCCCAAAAAGGTGTATCGTCCCCATTTTTGCGGACTTTCCAGACTTTCCAGCATAAAACAATGCTTACTGACCGATTTAAGGATTCTGAAAACCTCAATCGGCGTTTTGATGTCTGAAAAGATCTCCCGGCTGACCGGAATAACTTTGTAGTCGTTAGGTAAATTCCCCACCTGAGACAGGCTTGGTCGATACATGTTAAAATCTCCGAATTGATATTACTGGTATTATAAATACTGTAAACTACTACTGTTAATACATTTCTATTGAAAATATATTACTACTGAATATATTGTTACTCAACGGGGTTTGCGGATTTATGGAGTTTATATTCGATACTATCGACCAAAGCCGTCCAGGAGGCGTCGATAATATTTTCGCTTACGCCGACTGTTCCCCAAAAATCGTTTTCGTCGCGGCTTTCAATAATAACTCTGACAACCGCCGCCGTCGCGGCCTCGGCATTGAGTACGCGAACTTTATAGTCCAACAGCTGCATTGAAGCCAACTGCGGATAAATTGATTCCAAACCCTTTCGCAACGCGCCGTCCAAGGCGTTGATCGGGCCGTCCCCCTCGGCGACTTCATGAAAGGTTTTATCTCCGACTTTAAATTTGACAATCGCTTCGGTTATTATATTATTTTCGGAAATCGTATGAACTTCAACCCGATAGGCAATTAATTCAAAATGCGGTTTATACGTTTTCAACGTTTGTTTTACCAGCAAAGCGAACGAGCCGCTTGCCGTTTCGTACATATATCCCAACGATTCCTTGCGAACGACTTCCGCTAAAACGCTATCCATAATTTTCGGATCGTGCGGAATATGGTATTTATCAGCTAACGCTAAAATATTCGATCGACCGGATAATTCAGAAACCAGAATTCGTCGTTCGTTTCCAACCAGTTTCGGGTCTACATGTTCATAACTGAACGAATTTCTCGCGATTCCGCTGACATGCATCCCTCCTTTATGAGCGAACGCGCTTTTTCCTACGTAGGGCTGATTGACTGCCGGCGACATATTGACCAATTCATAGACAAAGCGGGCGACATCGGTAAAATGAGTCAGCGAATCCCATTTCAAAACATCGTAATTCTTTTTTAACGCGAGATTGGCTGCCGTAACCAGTAAATCGACGTTACCGCACCGTTCGCCGAACCCGTTGATAGTACCTTGAACTATTGTAGCCCCGGCTTCAACCGCCGCCATGGCGTTGGCTATCGCCAAACCGCAATCGTTATGTGGATGGATTCCCACCGGAATTGACAGCTCATTAACCGCTAATTGGGTTATCCCGGAAATTTCCGAAGGCATGGAGCCGCCGTTGGTATCGCATAAACAAACTTGTTTTGCGCCGGCTTGCTGCGCCGTTTTCAAACAAAGGAGCGAGTATTCAAAATCAACCTTCGCCCCGTCAAAAAAATGCTCGGCATCGAAAATTACCTCTCGTCCGGCGACTATTAAAAATTCTATCGATTCGTGAATCATATTAAGATTTTCTTCCGCTGAAACGCGAATAATTTCTTCCGCTTGAAATCGGGAGGCTTTCCCGACCAGCGTGATTACTGGAGCGTTTGAATCCAACAGCGATTTTAATCCGGCGTCTTGATCGGCGGAAATTCCCTTGCGGCGTGTCATTCCAAAAGCACAAATCTTAGCGTGAGTGAGCGGTTCTTGCTGAATTTTTTGAAAAAATTCGCAATCTTTGGCATTGGAACCGGGGTAGCCGCCTTCAATGTAATCAAATCCTAGGTCGTCTAATCGCTTTGCCAAACGAATTTTATCGTGAAGGGAAAAATTGATTACCTCGGATTGGGAACCATCTCGTAAGGTCGTATCGTAAAATTCTATGTGTTTCATAATAAACGGGGGGATGAAACTTGTTTAAACAATATTATGGTATGTGGTACAAAAACAAAAAAAGCCCGAAAATTCTGGGCAGAAATTCCGGGCTGCGGTGTGTAATGACGGTCGTGCTATGAAAGCCAGTGAATTTCCTAACGGTTATACCGCGCTAATCGCGGCGTTGATAATTAAACCAACGGTTTGAATGTTGCTTCGCCAGGAAATATGCGTTGAGTTCATAGACTTCTATTAAAGGTTAAAAAATGAAAATAACGAATCTGATTGCTGCAAAACAATTCCAATCCGAATTTTGCTTAGTGATTATATTCAAATTTAAAATATTTTCAAGGGGGTACTATTAAATGTCGCAAAAACATATAAAATTTCTCGTAAATTTATTGTAAATACCCTTGACTATTCCAATTTATGAGGTTATAATAAGGGATAAGATCGTCAATGATTTTATTATTTTTTCTGACAGAATTTAAAACCCTATCATTTTTTACCCAATATCCAGTTTGCATCATGACCAAGTTATCAAAATTTGAAATCGCCCAGATGATAGATGTTTCCGCAGTTCAGGCTAATTCAACCTCTGCCGAAGTAGATCAGGTTATTAACCTGGCTGACGAATACGACTGTACTGCCGTTTTTGCTTTGGGAGAACAAACCAAGTCCGTTTTGGATAAAGTTCGATTGCTCAATCAAACTCGTGTCCAGCGCGGAAAACCTGCAATTAAAGTGGGCGGCGTAGTTGGATTTCCCGATGGAGGAGCGTTAACGGAGGTAAAAGTATTTGAAGCAGAACAGCTGCTTCAACTCGGCTGCCATGAAATTGACATGGTTCTCAACGTTGGTCTGGTTCTTTCGGATCAATGGGATCACGTTAAAGCCGATATTCAGGCGGTTAAGAAAGCGGTCGGCGCAACTCCGCTAAAGGTGATTTTAGAATGCGGATATTTATCGGACGAACAAATTATTACCGCCTCTCAGCTTGCGCAGCAAGCGGGAGCGAACTGGATTAAATCCGGTACCGGCTGGACGGCAAAAAAAACTACGGTTCATACAATCGAGTTGATGAAAAAAGCTGTCGGAGAAAAATGCAACATCAAAGCAGCCGGCGGAGTGCGAGATTTGCAAACTTTGCTTGATATGTATGATGCCGGAGCCAGACGGTTTGGTATTGGGGTCAGAACGGCGCGGGCTATTCTGGATTCCGTCCAAAAAACAGACCCCGCTTGAGATTTCCCCGATAATATAGATAATATATAATACAGATAATATATACGACTTCAACTTCAGATTTCTTGGCAACGTTGGCTTTCCGTTGGCAGAACAGGTTGTAAAGATGGCATAAAAATGTCGTCAAGATAGCAAACGTCCCAAGAAAAATCAATGTTGAACCGGTGTAGTCGTTAAAATTTCGTATGCAAAATGATGATTGTACTATAATTACTTGATTTTTTCCCCTCGACGCCGTTTTGATTTCGCTCAATAAGTTGAGCTAAATCCTTGTTTTGCTAATCAAGGCGAAATGAAACGGCTGGTTGCTGACAATATAAGCCGGGAAATTTCAAGTGAAACCAGTACAGAAGTATCCTTTATTCCTTCCCCCCTATTTAAAGGTGTTATTATGAAAAGAATGTTTCAATTTGCAGGACTTGCGGTTGCTTTTGCGGTAACGTTAAGCGCATATTTATTAGCGTCCGACGTTCCGGAGAACAATTCGACTATCGGATTGAACTCGACAATCTGGACAAAACAAATTCCCAATCCGGCAGCGGGAGAAATTTCCGTTTCGTCGAATAAATCCAAGCCGGACGTTACCCTTTCAACTTTTGGACCGGCTGATATGTGGGCCGTCCGAAACGACGCTCCGATGCTTCTAACCGTCGCGCCGAAAGGCAATTTTGCAGTTGAAACCAGCGTAGAATATGATCAGCAAAGAGCCAGCGCGGTTGCAGGAATTTCTGTTTGCAGCAACGAGGCAAACGCCGTTCCCCGCTTTACGTTTGGTCTGGATAAATGGAGCGGAAAGACATTTGTTAAACTTCAAGGACTTCCGCCGGCCGGAAATTCGCCCTCTATTGCCGTGCCCGTAGCGGAAACCGGCAAAATATGGCTAAGACTGGAATGCTACCGTAGAAGTCTGACTAATAAAAGCGAGGATTTGTACATTGTATTGTATAAACCTCAAGAATGTGCGCCGTGGAAACAAGTTGCTGTATTACCGGAAAACTGTGTTAATGATAACATCTGTCTGTTTCTCAAATCAAACTCAAAATGCAGTGCCGTGTTTTCGCAGATTACGGTTAGTCCTTTAGATGAAAAAATGTATAAACAGCAGCCGCAGCAGGTTGTTGATTCTGAACAAATATTCTCCAAAATCGGAAAAAAACAGATTTTGTTTGTTTCTCGTCCGCAGTATAAACCGGACCATCATAATACCGCGACGATGTTTCAAACCGGAGAAATCAATATGGGCAGTTTTAGAGGAAGCTCAGCCTTAAAAATGATCGATTTCTCCGATGGCGGATTGGTAAAAACACTGCTTCAATGTCCGGAGGGAATTATCCGAGATCCGGATATTTCTTTCGACGGCAAGCGGGTTTTGTTTTCTATGCGTAATAATATAAAGGATGATTATCATATTTA